>NZ_NFKD01000006.1:0-147381 GCF_002160215.1 Bacteroides sp. An19
AGCCATTGAGAAAGCATATATCAAAATAGTCCCGGAAACAGAACCAGTATGGCAAAATAATGAAGCGCTGATGGACTTCCTTAAGTCTTTCTGAAAATCGTTTAAGTATTATGTAAAGTGATATTTGCTATTTTTCGTCTAACAAAATGTTCTGCAATTATTAGCATCTAAATACTTTACATAATATTTTAGTATACATAAGGCATGTTATGTAAAATTTTACATAACATGCCACAGAGGAAGTGGCGGATGTCCGAATGATAACAATCCGTGATAGTCCTTTCAAGTTCGGTTTTCAAACGCTGCCTGTCGTTGTAACGGATAAAGCGGTGTCCTGTGAACGCTGCCGTCTTTATAATATTAGCTTGTATCATTATCTTACCTTATAAAATGTCTTTGCCAAGAAAATTCCTCCCAACACGTTTGCTCCACACGCTTCCAAGTTGTCGGCTGTGGTGGCGTAGGATATGCCTTTGGTGATGATGTCGTCAAAGAGCAACACATCCTTGTCCTTGAAGAAATCAGTGTCATAGTCTGCCATTTGTGCCGTCCGCACTTTGGCGTCATTCTTTCGGTGTTCATGGACTGCCAATCGCTCTGCCGATACTTGCATATGGGGATAGCCGTTGATGGCATGGGTGAGTTCGCACACTCTTTCCGAAAAACGTTTGTAGCGCAGTTCGTTTTTCTCTTGCGTTGATGCAGGTACGCAGGTGAATACGATGCTTGTGAGCCGACTGCCGAAAAGCTCTTGCAGGTGTCTGGCGGTCATTAGGGCTACTTGTTCGTATGCCCGTCCGTCCTTGAAATCCCAAATGGTCTGCCGGTCAGCCCCACGTTCTTGATGCGCACCGGGTAGTATTTCATCAGCCACACCATTATCTTGCTTGCCTGTCCTGTTATGTTCTTGTCCATCACCATTGATTTTGAGGGTTTGACTTCTTCCCCTGTCTTCAGCTCTTTTACAAGCCTGCAGAGGGGTTATTTTTCTGCCCCGTCAATGGGCAAAGGCCAATCAGGCAAATCTGACGGCGCAAATACGCTTTGAGCAAAGCCCAAAGGAAGATTTACGCCAGTCAACCAGTGGTACTGATTTGCAAGGATTGGACACGGCCTGTTAGTTTTGCAGGAAAATAACCCGAAGCAGGCGCAGGAACCGCAATGGCCATCAGACAGGTATAAAATGAGAGTGCAAAAAATAAAAACATGGAAATTCCCATTAAAACTCTTGTTTAATAAGAATATAAGTGGTATTTTTGCATCAAAATAGATTAGTTATGACACAAACTAAAACAATATTGCTTCCACGGCAGCAACGATTGCTTGCCAAACTTGGCGAGAACATACGCCTTGCACGACTGCGGCGCGACTTGTCGGCAGAACAAGTGGCAGAACGGGCCGGAATAGGACGCTCCACGCTCACCCGGCTCGAACAAGGCAACGAAGGTGTGAGCATCAATATCTACATCAAGGTCCTGACCGTGTTGGGATTGGATGGTGACATCGCGAAAGTGGCTGAGGACGATATCGTGGGCCGTAGGTTGCAAGATGCAAAGTTGGTGACCCGCTCCCGCGCTTCAAAGAAATAAAACCGGCATGGCACAGCACAAAGAAATATGGGTGTATCTCGATTGCGACCTCTGCGATGGACACCCCTTGCTGATAGGCATCCTTACCTGTGAGGCTGTAAGGGGGCGGGAGGTATTTTCCTTCAGTTGCAGCGACCAATGGCTGAAACATCCCGGCTTCCGTTTGCTTGATCCCGACCTAGGACAGTTTTCCGGACCTCAATATTTGCGGGACGAAAAAGCCAACTTCGGGTTGTTCCTCGATTCATCGCCCGACCGCTGGGGACGGTTGCTCATCAAACGGCGTGAAGCGATAACGGCCCGCATGGAAAACCGTCCCAGGCGCACACTGATGGAATCGGACTATCTGCTCGGCGTATTCGATAAAAGCCGTATGGGAGGACTGCGGTTCAAGCTGTCACCCGATGGGGAATTTTTGGATAATGACGGCAGCTTATCCATTCCGCCTTGGGCTTCACTCCGGGAGCTTGAATATGCCTGCGCCCGATACGAGGAAGGCATCTTTAAGAACGACAGCGAAGAAGCGAAATGGATACGGATGATTTTCGCTCCAGGTTCGTCATTGGGAGGCGCACGGCCGAAAGCCAATGTGTGTGACACCGATGGTTCCCTGTGGATAGCCAAATTCCCCAGCCGGAATGATGAGCACGACATGGCAGCATGGGAAATGCTGACCTATACGCTTGCCACACGGTGTGGAGTGCATATGTCTGAGTCAAAGCTCGGAAGGTTCGTGAGCCGCCACCACACATTCCTCACCAAGCGATTCGACCGCACTGCGGAAGGAGTACGGCGGCACTTCGCCTCGGCCATGACCATGCTCGGCAAGACAGACGGCACGGATTCGGCAGATGGAGCCAGTTACCTCGACCTTGCGGAGTTCATTATAGCCAATGGCGCCGACGTAGATGAAAACCTGCACCAGCTATGGCTTCGCATGGTGTTCAACATCGCCGTGTCGAATTGCGACGACCACCTGCGCAACCACGGTTTCCTGCTCACAGGCAAGGGATGGGTATTATCCCCTGCCTACGACATCAACCCCGACCCGGACGGGCAAGGGCTGAAACTGAACATTGATGAAAGCGACAATTCGCTCGATTTTCAACTGGCCATTGAGGTCGCTCCCTACTTCCGTTTGAAAAAAAACGAAGCCGCCAAGCTGCTCGACCATGTGAAATCCACAGTTTCCACATGGACATCGCTCGCCTCCAAACTTGGCATTTCACGTCAAGAACAAGATGACATGGCACCGGCATTTCATCTGTAACAGGAATCTGTCATCACTGCTATAACAGTTTTCCGGCTTGGGTGGGTCAGACAATCGCCTGCAAGGCAGACAAAAGAGGACGCTTGTTGGCGGAGACAGGCATACGAGGTTGTTTCAGCAAGGCTGAAGCTCCCGTGTGCCAGCCAAGGACAACGTGCGTCCGTCTGCCCTCCTTGCGTGGGTCTGCCCAATGGACAGACGTGCGCAAGGACAGGCATCCGCTGATTGTTCCGGGTCGGGAAGCCGGATATGTCTGTTATAAAAGGAATGGCACAAGCCTATATAAAAGGTAGGGAAAGATATAAATGGCGGAAGCCATAGAATAAGGTGGCGACTGCACACCTATTTTATATAATAGGGAAGGCAGCTTGTCTGCCCGGCGGCTTGGGCTGCAAACTAAGGTTTTGCTTTGGCAAGCAGAAAAATCCCCTGCCATGTTTCTCAACAAAGCAGGGGAAAAGTGTCAAATATGAAGTCGTTTATGCTGCCGGTACTGTCACAGGCTCGGTTTCCGGTGCAAATTCGGTGGGGCGTTCTGCTTCTTCAAGAGTACGGTTGATGCGCTCCTGCAATTCCTTGCACTCCTGTTTGAGCCGTTTCAGTTCCTCTTCCTTGCTCCAACGTCTTGCCATCACTTGTTGCAAGGTGATGATTTCCTCCTCCAAGTGTTTCTGCCGTTCTGCTAGGCGTTCCATCAGCTTGGGTATGTTTTCCAAGGTGGTCTGTGGAAACATTGCAGCCGCCGCAAAACTCGGTGGCAATGAGCCGGACATTCCGCACTTGTATTTCAAGCCGCTCTTGCCCTCCACGAAAAACGTGTTACGGTCAAAGCTGCCGTCAAGACGGTACTCGCTGCGCACCAACAGCCGTAAGCCGTTGTAACAGCCGATGGGCGTAAAATCGCCACGGTGTTTTCTTGACAAAGTGTGCAAGGCTCGCCCTGTTTCCTCGGCTGTTAGCTGGGAGTTGCCGCTTATCTCAATGACGTAATTCCCCTTATGGGTGTTGAAATATTCCCAATCCTCTGTCATGCGCCCGATGTTGTGCTTGCAGGTGCCTATCTCTTGTCGGTCACCCTCCGCTTTGCGTTCCGCACGGTAACGCTCCTTGTTGACAGCCGCCTGTTCCTTTTCCAACTGCATGATTTTATTGTCGAGCTTCGCCTTTTCCAAGAGGTCGGTGTTGCCCGAAAGGATGGCCACGAACTCGGCGAAATTCATGCCTGTGTCCTCGTCCATTCCGTCCTCGTCTATGCGGCGCACAGCGATTGTGCCGTTGTTGATTTGGTTGATGAAAAGCTGCTTGTTGCGCAAGAGGTTGAACTTGTATGCGTCCAAGGTCTTTTCCGTTCCGTAGATGATGATGTCAACCACGTTGCCGCCCCACAACTTCACGGTGTTGCCTTTGCGCACCGCCCGACCGTTGCGCTGCTCCAAGTCGGCTGGCCTCCAGGGTACCTCCAAGTGATGCACCGCCACCGCCCGCTGCTGGGCGTTCACACCTGTACCGAGCATGGAAGTAGAACCGAACAGCACACGGATAGTGCCGTTGTTCATGCCCTCGAAGATTTTCTTTCTTGCCTTTTCTGTCTTGGCGGTCTGAATGAATTGTATTTCAGAGGCAGGAACACCCATAGCCACCAACTTGTCCTTGATGTCTTGACATACATTCCACTCGTTCGGCTTGTAGGTGGAAAGGTCGCTGAATACGAACTGTGTACCACGGTGGGCGTTTGATTTCACATAATACTCGTAAATGGTCTGTGCGCAGCGTGAGGCCTTATTGGCAGGGTCATCGCTGAACTGGTTGCCCAACAGACGCATATCCAAAGCCATTTTCCTTGCCACGTTAGTAGCTATCAGCATCTTTGCCTTGTCCATGTGCACGGGCGCAGGGACTTCCAAGCCCAAGTCTGACCATTCACCGCTGTTGGCGAAACGCACTAACCGTTCTATCATCACCTCTTGCTCCATGGTCGGCTTTGCGGAAAGGAAACGCACGTTTTTTTCCGGAATGTCAAGGTTTATCATTTCCGCCGTGCGATAGTCAGTTATCTCGCGCAGAAAAGCCGCCAATTCCGGCACTTTGATATAGGTGCGGAAACGTTCTTTACGCTTGATTGAGCCTGTCACGTTCAACTCGTAGTCGGTCGTTTTCTTGGTGAAAATGGCCGCCCATGCGTCAAAGCAACTCACACGCTGTTTGGCAAGCTCTTTCGGGCGCAAATACTTGAACAGCACATATAATTCTGTCAGAGCATTCACTATCACCGTGCCCGACAGGAACGTAGCCCCCAAGTCCTTGCCTGTACGCTTCTGTATGTCACGGATGGCAATCAGCAAATTCATGGCTCTTTGAGAACCTTTGTTGTTGCCGATACCGGCAACCCTCGTGTGGCGTGTTTGGAACATCAAGTTCTTAAAGTAGTGGCACTCATCTACAAATATGTGGTCTATGCCCATAGAATGAAAATCGATACCGCTGTCTTTCTTTTCCTCGATGCGCTGTTTGAGCGATTGCAGGTTTGCCGCAAGGTTCTCTTGCCGCTTCTCCAACGCTTTCTGCATACGGCGGTTACGCCACCCCATACCGCTTTCTTCCAGCACTTCTAAGGAGCGTTCCACATCGTCAAGTTCCTGCTGCATAATGCCGCACATCGTTTCTTCTGACTGCGGTATCTTGGCGAACTGGTCGTGTGTCAGAATGATGCAGTCCCAGTTATTGTTCTTGATTTTGCTGAAAAGCTCCTCACGGTTGGCAGGGGTAAAATCTTCCTTTCCCGGATAGAGCAGCTTGGCCGTAGGATATGCCTTTCTGAAACAGTCTGCTATCTCATGAACGTTGGCTTTCAGCCCGATTATCAAAGGCTTCTGAACCAATCCCAACCGTTTCATTTCGTAGGCTGCCACACACATGACCATTGTCTTTCCTGCCCCTACCTCGTGCCAGCACACACCACCGCCGTTCTGCTTAATCATCCAGATGGCGTCTTTCTGTGAGGGGTAAAGTTCTTTGTATGGGAACTGTGCAAAGGACAGGCCGGGGAATGTCTGCGCCGAGCCATCGTAGGACGGACGCACATAACAGTTGAAACGCTCGTTGTAGAGCCTTACCAACTCGTCACGGACGGCGATAGGCTGACTGTCAAGCCAAGCGTTGAACTTGTCCCTTATCTCCTGTATCTTGGTTGCCACCTCCTGCATGGCTTCTTCATCGGACACTTTCACCCATTCACCGTTTCTGAACACCTCTTTCTTGATTTCAGGAACGGTATTGTGCAGGGCATGGATGAAAAGTGCGTCTCCGTTTTGTCCGTGCGAGGCATAGATGTTGTATGCGGCAGGCGAATAACCTTGCAGGGAAATAACATAGGTGTCGTTCACGTCAAAGTACATCACTTCTGCATCCACGCCGAACAGGTCTTTGGCAAAGTCGGCGTAGACAGAAGCCGGTATCCAACGCTCGCCCATATTAAAATCCAGTTCTTCGTAAGGTATCGGTTCTGGGGTGACTTCTTCCAATGCCTGTACGGTCTTTTCCGTCCATGCCCTTGCCGGTCCTGTCAGATTGTGAATGTGCCCTGCGAAGAGCTTGCTTTTCTCCACCACGTTCCCGGCAAGGATGCGTCCTTTTTCCTCCCATACGCCCGTTTCGGGGTTGTAGAACATTTCGCCCTCTAACGCTTCGATGACCTCGCCCTCGCTGCAGCCTGTCGTCTGCGATATGTAATCCATGTTTACCTTCCCGTAGAAGTTAAGACTGCTTGCCAAGGCTTCCATAGGGCTAAGACGGATGGAAACGTCTATTTTCTTGAACGCCACAGGTTCGCGCATGATGTCGGCTTTCATCACCTCGCCACGCACTTGCATTTCGATGGAATACACCTCCACGCCCAGGCTGTCAAGCATAATCAGTTCCTTGTTGCCGTTAGCATGGAAATTGCCCCATTTCGCCACAAAAGCGTCGTATGTCCGGTTCAGTTCCTTACGAAACCGGGGCTGTTCCATATGTGTTTCTGCCTCACTCACCGTAAGTTCGAAATAGGCTTTACGCACAGGGAAATAGTCCTTGGCACGTTCCATGTCCGCTCCGTTTGCTTTCATGGGGATAAACAACACCTCCGTTTCTGAAAAGCGGTCTCTACGTTTGTGCTGGAGCTTGCCAAGCTGTCCCTCGAATAGCACCAATGCGCCGTCCGTCATCCATTCAGGCATTGTGTCAGTATAAGGCCGTTTGCCTGTATTAGGTTTTGGGGTAGCCGTGCTTTCCCCGAACAGGTCAAACAGGCTGAATGTGCCGCTTGACTGAACTGACCGGTTCTTGACGAACAGACCCGGTTTGAAATAGTGGGCAAAATTAGCTTTAAGCAAGTCTGCCAGACGCTTCTGTATGGCTTCCTCGTCCTTGTTCCACTCATATCTGCGCACCAACTTTCCGAACTGGTCTGTCCCGATACGGCTGTCTGTGGCAAGGGTGCTTTGTGGCAAGGTAAATGCCTTGTTGGTGTGTTCCGTTTCAGTTCCTTGTGTGGTGTGTTCCCTATTTGTCTCTAAAAACAGTTTCTCCCTTGTGGTCAGCATCTGTTTATGACTGTCCTTTTGAAAGATGAGAAGGTCGCTGCCGACCTCGATGCCGCCTGTCTGCATAAAAAGCGTGTCGGGCAGACGCAAGGCGGTGATGATATGGGCATGACGCACCAAGTATTCACGCACAAACTTGTTGCCCGGACTGTCTGCTACGCCCCTTGACGTGATGAAAGCCAGCAATCCGCCCTCGTTCAGCTTCTCTAATGCCTTTACAAAGAAATAGTTGTGGATGGCATTAAGGGATTGTTTGTAAAGTGCCTCCTTACGTTCAAAGTCTGCGTCAAAAACCTTTATCGTGCCGAACGGGATGTTGGACGCTATCACATCAAACGTACCGTGTTCCAGTTCTTGCCCGTCTATCGTCTCAAAACCGCCGATGACCGTCTTTGTGTCGGGTTGCAGGGCTGAAAGCACAAGCCCGGTCGCCAAATCCTTTTCAAAGGCAACCTTGTAGGTGTCGGGCATGGCAACTGGCAGAAAGCCGCCAATTCCTGCGGACGGTTCAAGAAAGGATTTCATCTGCATACCGTTGGCTTGAAACGTGTCCTGTATCTGTCTGGCAATGGTTTCAACGAGAAACTTCGGAGTGTAAAAAGCCGTGAGGACGGATGCCTTGATGCTGTCCGCCAGTTCCTTGTATAGTTTTTCATCCCCTTGTGAAATGGTTTGCAGGACGGACGAAAGGCGGTCTAACGCCTGTCTCATGGTGTCGGGCATGGGTTTGTCCGTACCTAAATCCAACACTTCCTTGATGCCGCCGAAACCCGAATAGAGGGAAAGGGCTTCACGCTCGGCAGCGGTCGCCGGTCTTTTTTCACTGTGTACCTGAAAAGCAGTTTCGATGGCTGCGGTGTTCGCCTCCAATGATTGCAATTTGTTGTAGTTCATATTCATATTTGACTTATGTTATACATTTCCCTGACTTCGGCCTTTCTGTCGGCCGGCTACGGGATTATTTTTCTGCCTTTTCCAAGGGCGGAAGGACAAACCGGCAAACCTGACGGCGGAAATACGCTTTGGACTGAGGACAAAGGAAGATTTCCGGCTGGCACCCGCGGCATGGCCGGGTTTGCAAGTTCCGGCCGCCGCCCTTTACCTTTGCGGAAAAATAATCCGTGCCGGTCCGGCGGATGGCGGAACGCCTCATTGCCGGATGAAAAAGTATAAAAGACCCGTTGATGGAAATATTTTGAATGACACCTCAGTTACAGTTTCAAATGGTGTCCTTTCAGCCTACAAAACACGGCTTCTCATCTCGTGAAAGGTCACCTTTTACAATATAAAAAGATACTTCTTGCATACTTATCGGAAGCAGGCAGAAACCGTAAGTAAAAGCATTCAAAATGTAACAATCCGTAAGGTCTTCCGCAAAAGGACACATATAATTCCGCTAACGGGTATAAAAGGATTATTTAACCGTTATAAAAAAGTCTGTTACAACAGTGGATACGAATAAAAGAGGGCGGGCTTGCATACGTGGAGAAAAGACGGATTGCAGGGCAAACAGAAAAAGGGACTTGTCCGCTTTCCGGCAAGCGGCAGGCCGCCTGGCTGAAAACGGACATGTCTCCGTTTGCCCGTGACGCTGGAACCTCGCCGCCGTTTACAGCGGCATGGCTTGCGGCACAATCCGTCCTGCCGGAATGAAGGGCAAGCCGTCGGCATCGGCAGATGGATATAACAGGGCAGCACAGGGAGCGGCATATAAGTGGTTTTTATGCAATAAACATCTTGTACTGCATAAAAAAACAATATTTTTATGCAACGGAACTTGTTTATTGAGGAAAATGTGCTACTTTTGTGAAAAAGAAAATATGGAAGACATAAAAACAGTCATACTGAACCAAAGGAAAGAACGTGACGAGCTGCTCTCCCGTCCATATCTGGTAAGGCGAACAGCACATGATATAAGCACGATGCTTGGCTCTCACCTCATCAAATTGATTACAGGCCCAAGGCGGGTGGGCAAATCCACCCAAGCCCTGCTGATGTTGCGTGACAAGAATTTCGCCTACCTGAACTTTGACAGCCAGTCGTTATTGGAGGCTTGGGACGCGAATCAGGTAATGCGCATGCTGGATGACGTTTATCCCGGTTACGAATACATCCTGCTCGATGAGGTACAGAACCTCGACGCATGGGATCTGTGGGTAAGCGGCCTATACAGGACGGGGAAAAACCTTGTCATCACCGGCAGTAACGCCAAGATGCTCAGCAGCGAGATGGCGACGGTGCTGACAGGCAAATACCTTCAGGTGGAAATGCTCCCGTTCAGCCTTGAGGAATTCTTCGACTGGAACAAGCTGGACTTGCACAACCTGCAAAAGGAACAGCAGACGGATGCGGTGGCGCTGATGGATGATTACCTCAGGAACGGCGGTTACCCTGAAGTGGTGGCTTCACGCCTGCTGACACGCAATTACCTTGACACCCTGTTTGATTCCATCATCTGGAAGGATGTCGTCAAACGCCATAACGTGCGCAACACGACCGACTTGAACAACCTGGCCCTGTACCTTGTCTCGAATGTCTGCGCCCAAGTCAGTGCCAACGACCTTGCCGTAGAACTGGGGCTTTCCAGTGTAAATACCGTAAAGAAATTCATGGATTACCTGCATGAGCCATACCTGTTTTATTACCTGCCACGGTATGACAACAAACTGAAACTGATGAAAAAGGCGCCGCGAAAGGTCTATGTGGTTGACAACGGATTCGTGGCGGCCAAAGCTTTTGCCCTGAGTGACAATCTGGGACATCTGTTGGAAAACCAAGTGTTTGTGGAGCTGACACGCCGCGGATATGACACTGAAAAGTCGTTATTCTATTACCGTTCACGCAACAACAAGGAAGTGGATTTTGTCTTGCGCGACGGGCCACGCATCAAACGTCTCGTGCAAGTGTGTTATGACATGGGCAACCCGAAGACGGAGAAGCGCGAGGTGGACAGCCTGATTGAATGTTCCGTGGAATTGAAATGCAACAATCTTTCCATCGTGACAAACAATGAAGAGCGTATCATAGAAAAGGACGGTTGCACGATAGACGTTGTGCCTTTTTCAAAATTCTGACACTCAAGGCCAACAGGTCGGTGTATATATAAAACAGGAAAGTTTTATGTCAACTACAAAAGGCCCGTAATCTTGTCAAGATGATTTGCAGGAAACCGTCTTGACAGACAGTCATAATATAAGAGGTTGATGAACCACCGTTCAGTTGATAAAACAGGACAGGAGGGCGCAAGGCAAACCGCAGCCATTCACGGTATGCCTTGCCTGTCTTCCTTACTCAAAAGCGGACGAATAAGGATGCTTCATCCGTCACGCCCATAAAAGGGTTTTCTTTCCCATGTTTAATTTATCAATATCAGGCAGCGCCCATGCGCTGTCTGATAAGGTTCATGTTGCTGTTGACAAGACTGACGATACGGTCGTGGTATTCCGTGTTGGAATTGCATACGCCACGGCTTTGGACTACTTTCAATGTCTGCAAGTCCACCTCTACAGTCTCAACGTGCCGTCTGCCAATCGTAGCCGAAAGGATAAGGGAGTTTTCTTTGAGGTAGTAAGCATTCGCCCATACACAGTGGTGCATCAGTGCCGCTTCTTCCGCAAACTCAGCCACGCTTTCCAGAACTCTGACATTCAGCGTGCCGTCCGTGATGACGATGCCGAAAAACCTGCCTTTGAGTTTGCGGTACGTTTCTTCAAGCTTGACGGCTTCCTTCCGGCGTTCCGCCAGCCGTTCACGCTCCAGCAGGCGGTTGCGTCGTAAGACCAACCGGTCATGCTCCGTTTTCAGGTCGGCGGGACAGACATATTTCGGGTTATGCGTGTCTTTTCCAAAACTCCGCAAAAGGTCTATGGTGTCGCACCATGTCGAACCGTCGGGAATGACGTAACCGTTGCGGATGCAGATTTTCACGGAAGCCCAATACTTGTCCATGTCGATACGTGCCGTGAGGTAATGCCGCAGGAAAGCGTATTGGCCTGTTTTCATGAGCGTCTCGGCTTTCGCATCGGAAAGCAACGCAGGTATCAGTTCGGAAATTTCCATGTCACTGGCAACGCGGTTGAAACCATTTCTCCGCAAAGTCGGAATTACATCGCATTTGGGATATAAAGGGGCATTTGCTATATAACGGTACACAACGTTGTCTGGACGTATGGCCTTCGGTGAGCTGAAAGAAAAGCAATCCATATACCGCCCTAAAGTCCGCTGTATGGCGACAAGTGCCGTCTTTCCTTGTGCGTTCCACCAATAATGGCCGATTTCCAAGGCGTAAGGTCTTGCCTTGCAGCCTTTCTCCATTTCCACAATGAGCAGGTACATGCGCAGCACTTGGTATTCACCGCATTTTGTAAGTACGGTGAAATAGCTCTTTTGCCGGACTTTGCGGACGAATGTCTGTTCGACTTGCAGTTTTGTGCCACACGCAGGGCAGGTGCAATGCGTTGTCGGAGTTTCCATATTCCAGCTATGTCCGCAGTCCATACAGGTGGTGTGCCCTTTTGGAAGCCGGTGTGCATAATGGTTTACGCATTCACGGAATGCCCATCTCATCTGTGCCTGGGTCATGGGGCGGAGCTTGCCGCTTTGGGCAAGCACCGCTTTCTCGAATTTGTTTCTTGGTTTCATCGTCAAAAGCCGAATAGATTGGGTTCTGCCTGTTTGTTCTCTTGCGCTTTGGCTGCGGATTTGCTCTTGCGCTCTTTCATCTTGCGCAGCTCCTCCTTTTGGTATTGGCGGATTGCCTGTTGCCTCGCTTCCGCCTTTTCAGCCTCGGTCAGCTCTACTTCATGGTTTACTACGACACGGCAGTCACCGCTTTTGCGGATTTCCAAGTTGTCTTCAGTATAGAAATGAACGGCCATGCCGTAAATAGTCTCGTCTGTAAATCCGTTGCAGCCGCTGTGGTACACCTCGCCCAAAATATATTCCACGCATTTGTCTATGGACTTGCCGGGCTTTTTATAATGTGGCTCAAACAACGGGTCGTTGGCGGCTTGTTTGTCAAGATAGGCTTTGATTGCCGCCTTGAATGCTTCAGTTCCTTTCATATTGTCAATTCTTAAAGGGTTTAACACAGGAGTATAGAATTTCGCAGTCCACAACTTCGGTTGCCAGACCGAAAGCAGGGTAATGTGAGAAATAGGGATGTATGTTCCCGTCCGCATCTTCGACTGGAGAAACAACTTGCACGCCCAAATCATCGCACCAGCAGCCAACGGCTTGCATTTCCTCGTCCGTCAGTCCGCTTGGGTCACCGTTGATAAGGTAACACAAACTCCATGAGGGTATCTTTTCTGTTGTCTTGTCCATTTCCATGTCTTTGAATTTTATATTGTCAATCCATTTCTATTTCATCGGGATATACCTCGATTTCCGCTCCGCTGCTGACCTGCACGATAAAGCCTTTCGTTGTCCGGGCGACTATGGTCGCAGCCCGGTAGCCTTTCCACGGCACCAGCAAGTAACAGGTCTTGCCGTACTCTTCAAAATCATCTCTGCAGTCATTGTTTCCGTACATATTGGTGTTATGTTTGATGTTAAACTCTTCCCTGCCGTCGGCTCTTCCCGCCGTAACCGGTTTTGGGTTTTATGGATGCGGTCAACGGCTATCGGCACAGCCTCCCCGTGGCGGCTTTTCTTGCCAATTACGCTCCGCAAGGAGGAAGAATTTGCAGGAAATGCACTTCAAGCCGCCGCGGCAGGCGCGATGGCAGACCTTTGCATCCCGTAAAACCAAACGGGGACGGCCGGAGGGACGAAGCGTCCGGTGAAAAAGGCGTGGTGCTTGAAAAAGGGATTTTGAATGTAACAGGGAAACTGTTTCAGGCTGTTATAAGCGGATTAATCGCCGGGGTATAAAAAGGTAAAACAGGTAAATATGTCAAAGCTATAAAAGGACGGACACTGTCAGAGGCAGTAGGAAATCATGCAAAAAAGCGGCCGTAACCGCTCTTTGCATATGGGTGTGCCTGTTTAGGGCACTATCCATTCCCCCTGTTCGGCATCATGTCCTGTAACGGATGGCCGGATGTCGGGTGTCAGCATTTTACGGGCGTATTCCTTTATCTCTTCCATGGTCAGCCATTCCGGCTTTTCGTTTTCCTTGAAACTTTCGTGCAGCCTTGCCATGTACTCGATTTGTTCGCGCTCATTGCCCGCCCACAGGCATCCGGGAAACCGGTTGCCATAATTCAGGTAATACTCGCAATCACATTGCAAACGTGAAAGCAACATATATCGAAATCTCGAATCACGCTGCAGGACATCTTCTATCGTTGTGTTCCTGCCTGTCATTTGCTTTGTAATACTCATATTGAATAGGCATTTATAGTTAATCAGTCACTTCACAAAAATAACTCAACTCGTCATCTTTAAGGTTCTCAACCGCATGTTGGTCCGCCTGTTTCCAAAGGCTGTCGTAAAGGGCGGCATATTCCGGATTGCGTTTGTAATGCTGCCAAATCTTATGGTTGAGGACCAGCACCAGTTCGGTCAGGTATATGTAATTCCCTTTCCACTCCTTGAAAGCCCTGTTGAACGTGTCCAGGATGGACGGCAGCCCGAAAAGGTCTGCGATTGAGAAATCCTCCCAAAAGGTTGTCCGTACTTCATAACCGTTTTCTCTCATAAACTCCTTGAATGTCATACTGATTACATTTTAAGTTGATACCCTGTTTTGTTTTCACCCTTTCGTCGGTTTTTCTTGCCGTAACCGTTTTCGGGTTTTACGGATGCGGTATATGGCTATCGGCACGGCCTCATGCGGCGGTTTTTATTGCCAATTACGCTCCGCAAGGAGGAAGAATTTGCAAGAAATACATTTCAAACCGACGTAACAGGCGCGATGGCCTACCTTTGCGTCCGGTAAAACTAAACGGTAGCGGCATGAAAGGCGGAGGAATATAAAATATAAGTAAAATAGAACAGGCATGTATTGTCATACAAAAGGATTAAATGGCAAAAGTGTATGCCGATGAGCATGAAAAAAGCGGCCGAAGCCGCTCTTTCCGGAGGTGGAAGCGGTCTATGCCGCCTCCTTCTGTTTCTTGGTGCGGGGCTTGGTTTGTGGCTTCTCGGCCTTTTCCGGCTTCTCCACCGCCTCGTAGAACTTCTTGGCCACGAACTTGATGTCGTTATGCTTGACACCATTCTTGTCGGTCCACTCTTCGGGCTTCAGATACCCCTCGATGGTTAGCAGCGTACCTTTTTTCAGCAACTCGAACGATGCGCTGCCGCTCTTGCGCCAGGCTTCCACGTTGATGAATGCGGATACGCGGTTGGTGGCGTTGTCCTTGGTCTCCTTGCGGCCGATTGCCATCGGGAAACGGGCTACATCGTTGTTGGTGAACGTGCGGATTTCTGCGTCCTTTGCTACGAAACCTGTGATGATGAAAGAATTTTCTACTTGCTTCATGACTGTAAGTTTTTAGAAGTTGAACAATTAATTTTTACGGATGCAAGAAGATATTGCAGGCTTAGGGCAGCACCAAGGATGACGCGCAAATACGCAACATTTCCCGCTTCGCTGGAAAATGTCGGAAGATTTTCGCGTCACGCCATTGGTCAGAACGAAAGTGTCCCGTAACGCCATCGGCGTGCTGCATTATATCTTTGCATCATGGAAAAATATTGTGGCTTCGGTAAACGCACGGCCATGTAAGAAGCAACGAGGAAATTCAGTCACAGGCCGTGCCGAAGGATGCCAATAATCCGCCTGCCAAAAAAGGAAGCCCGCTCCGATGGTTATACAACGAGCCGGGGACTAATCAACGCTCCCGACCGCCGCTTGCATGGAGGAAGCCGCAAGTGCAGAAGCGATACCTATATTTGTATGAGAAAGGCCGCTCCGCCATCAGAGAGAATATGCCCGAAGATAAGACTGACGGATAGGGAATGTGGACAGAACGGCTGTCAATGTGCCGTTCCGAAGCTGCGGGGAAGAAACCAAGGTAAGGCAGTCCCATCGGCCAAAACCCTATATACAATGGAGACAAGGGCATGACTGCTATCTGAAAAGAAGCTCGGTCGTCTTTGGCGAAAGGCAAGCCGATAAAAGAGGATATAATTCGGCTAAAGTGAGGAAACTCTTAAAATAAGGACGTACAAGCGCATAAAAGTGGTACTTTTGCAAACGGAATGGTAATGCAACAAGAAAACAGGAAATGGAAAATTCACATAAGACGGTAATCAATGAACCCGGAATAGAAAAGGAAGACGGGGTAAGGCTCATCCTCTATTCTGCCGACCTGAGCAGCGAACTGCCATTGGACTTTGCCGACGGCGGAATCCGTGCAGGATTTCCTTCGCCGGCTCAAGACAGCATGACTGAAAGCATAGATTTGAACCGCGAACTGGTACGACATCCCGCCACCACGTTCTATGCCCGTGCCGTAGGTGACTCGATGAAGGATTGCGGCATCGATGACGGCGATCTGTTGGTGATAGACAAAGCCATAGACCCGCAAGAAGGTGACATCGTGGTGGCCTACATTGATGGGGAATTTACGTTGAAGCGGGTGAAATTCGACCAACATGCCGATTGCCTGTGGCTGATGCCTGCCAACAAGGATTATCCGCCCATCAAGGTGACGGAGGAAAACAATTTCATCGTGTGGGGCGTGCTGACTTACAACATCAAACGCCAATACCGGAGGAAGTGAGTCATGTTCGGCCTGGTTGATTGCAACAACTTCTACTGCTCATGCGAACGGGTGTTCAACCCTGGATTGCGCACGCAGCCCGTGGTGGTGCTGTCGAACAACGACGGCTGCATCATTGCGCGGAGCAATGAGGCCAAGGCTCTCGGAATAGAGATGGGGACACCATTCTATCAGGCCAAGGAGATGCTTGAACGCAACAAGGTAGCCGTGTTCAGCTCCAACTACACGCTCTACGGCGACATGAGCCGGAGGGTCATGATGCTGCTCTCTGAGTTTACGCCCGAACTGATGCAGTATTCCATAGACGAAGCCTTCATCGACCTTTCAGGGTTTGGCGGAGGGGACGGTCTCCGGGACTATGGCAGGAGTATCGTGAAGCGTATCGGGAAAGGTACGGGCATACCCGTCACTCTCGGCATAGCTCCGACAAAGACTCTGGCTAAGGTGGCCAGCAAATATGGCAAGCGGTACAAGGGGTATGAGGGTGTCTGCCTGATTGACACGGAGGAAAAGCGCGTCAAGGCGTTGCAGGGTTTCGATATAGCCGATGTGTGGGGAATCGGCAGGCGGACGGCAAAGAAACTATATTATTATGGAGTGAAGACCGCATGGGATTTCACGCAGTGGAGTGAAAGCCGGGTAAGACGTTTGCTTACCGTGACAGGCGCAAGGACATGGAAGGAACTTCGTGGTGAAAGTTGCATAGACATCAGCGAACTGTCCGAAAAGCAAAGCATCTGTACCAGCCGTAGTTTTCCCGGTAATGGCTTGTCGGAGTTGGGAGTGGTTGAAGAAGCGGTAGCCAACTTTGCAGCTTCATGCGTCCGCAAACTGCGGGAGCAAAAGAGTCGTTGCCGTCAACTGACCGTCTTTGCCTATACTAGCCGTTTTCGCAACGATGTGCCAAGCCATACCATCAACCGAACCGTTTCGTTGCCCATACCCACTAACGACCAGTTGGAGTTAGTGTCAGCAGCTGTCCAAGCACTCCGTTCTGAATGGCGTGAAGACAGCATATATCACTATAAGAAAGCTGGTGTCATTGTATGGGGCATCAGCTCCGACACCGCTGTGCAGACTGTCCTCTTCGATCCAATTGACCGTGCTAAACAAGCCCGTCTTTCAGCAGCCATCGATGCTATCAACAGACGAAACGGCTTCAATACCGTAAAAGTGGCAGTACAAGGTACGGACAAACGCTGGCACTTGAAATGCGAACACAAGTCAGGCCGGTATTCCACGGATCTGAAGGAAATAATCAAGGTGAAAATATAAAAGGGAACAGTCTTGCCTTCCAAAAAAGAAAGGCTGTCAATGCCATGCTCTAAAAAAGGGCACTCACCGTAAGCGACGGCACGGCATCATTTTGTTGATACCGTGCCGGAAACATGGATGATTGTCTGGTCATGAAATTTCAACTATTTCATCAACCCTTCCATACAGAATGGAACGCAATGCTGTTTTATCCACTGCATAATACTCTTGTATATGCCCGTATTGTCCCACAAAATAACGTTTCAGCACATCGGAAAAATCAAACCGGTATCCCATCAAAGGAATACCACGCTTGAAATAAGCGTTGTGGTTCACTTGTGAGGTCAGCCAATTTTTCTGCTTCCGGTTCATCTTTCCGCCTTCATTAAGAAGCTGCCTTAACTGATACGCTTGGCTCCCTTGTAAGGTTGCCAGTTCGGGAACGTCCCATTCTACGAATTTCATTGCTATCGGTTTCATAACATTTATTTTTAATCCCTTACATCGTTCCGATTTTCAGGGAGAAGTTTCTGATTATGACGCAACGGAAAGCATTACGGACTGCCGAACAAGGTTTTCATTCCCAATACTACCTTGTCAGAAGGTGGAGATTTGGAATGAAACGACAAACGCCTGACCTTGCTGATTGTAAGGACGCAATGCTTATCTTCGCGGAAAGAATGGAAACGGTTTCCTGCAAACGAGGACGCGCATCAAGGCATGGAAAACCTTACAAAGGGATTTTGCCAGCCAAAAAAGAAAGTTCAGATGAAACAGGCAAAGCGGTTTAGTACAATCCTTGTACAATATATATACAAGATTTCATTAAACCTGTTTTTTCTAAACTGAAAGACAAATTGGCAATGGATGAGCATAGGTTTAGCTCAGTTCTTGTACTATATATACAAGATTTCATTAAACCTATTTATCCTAATCTGAAAGACAGATCGGTTATGGATAAACACAAGTTTAACTCAGTCCTTGTATTATATATACAAGATTGAAATAAACCAATTATTAAAACTTCTACCTAAAAACTCTGAAACAGATAAGATGAACGTTTCATCATTGAATTTTTGGGAGAAATTTTGTGAGCGGAACTTTTTCTTTTGGAAGGCAAATATCAAATAAGAACAGCTAAATTTGCAGTCGTATTCGGAGATTGATTTGATGTTGTCGCAACATTATTTTCAGTTGTTATGTTACCTATTTGTTATTTTACTTTTTTCTGCATTTTATAAATACCTTATATATAAGTAATTGTGATTAAAATGCAAGGATATTCTCATTTGTGTTATATATAGTACAGAGATAATGTCAAAGACAACCTTATCAAACGCGCTATGTCTTTCAGGTGCCGGTTGATTTTCCTCATCTGGCTTTGATACTGCCTGCGTTCACTCCCGTCTTCACGAGAGATGATTGGCAAAAGATAGCTGGTGCCGACATACCTATATTTATCGAAAATGTCCTGCATCTGCCCTGTCCATTCCATTGTCAACAACTGCCCTGTCTTTTTCCGCCGGAAAGACAAGCAACCGTTACTCAGGTCTGTTTTTTTTCAAGTACGCCATGTTGATGAAGGACATTCCGCGCGTGCAGAAACTGAAGATAAACATGTCTCTGGCAAAATCCAAGTTGGGATTCCGTGACAGATCCAGTTCTTTTATCTTTCGTATCTCGTCAATCACGATACATCTTTTCACAGTCTTATCCATGCCGCAATAAACATGCCTGAACGGAGGCTTAAAAAATTTAACTCACAAACCTGTCATCAGATGTAACAGCGACGAAATAACCGCTTGCAAACAGAAAATGTAATTCTTTGGATATAAACTATTTAATAAACATGAATTGCCTTATCATCCCTTCTATAAAAGCTATATGGCATCTTTTTTGAGCATCAAACTGACAGCATAATCATCTTACAGCACAATCTATCCAAAGATTAGTTTAATTGACATTTATACCGATTGTCATACAAATCCTACCAGCAAGAAACCCCACATTTCTTTAGGTTAGACACTCTGGTTTTAACATTTTTCCATGACTTCCAGATACACATGCGCGTTCGTCCTAACCATTCATTGGTTTCAATACAAAGACGTTTTGTACAAAGCGATAATAGGCAATCCATCCTCTTAGGTAACCTTTGAATATGAATATCCTCAATTCCCCAAAATCGGGAATAAGAAGCATTTTATGGTAAACTTCTTCAAGTATCCTTGCTTTTACCGCTGTTGAAGTATAGTTTCATTTGGAAGGGAGTAATTGGGCTAAATGCGGATATTCATTAAAAAAAGTCATCTCAAAAAGACTTTGAGATGACTTTTTACTGTTTGCTTTTTGTTGTATTCAAGTCAAAAAGAATCTTCTTTACTTTTTCAGGTAAGAAGCCAATTCGGCGGGAGTCACGTTTTTCGCCACAATCACCCCTTTGCTGTCCACCAGATAATTGGTGAAACCCTGCTTGAGGTCAAACGCGCGAAATGCCTCCGAATCGGAACCGTTCGTTTCCACAAAGCAGCGGACATCCTCTAGTCCATCCTGCTCTACCGTTGCATGGAATACCGATGCATAGCGGTCGAAGGAAACAGAGAGCATTTCCACTTGGCCCGTCTCGCCGGCCAAATGCGCCAATGCGGCATTGTTTTGCCTGGACACCGCATCGTAACTTGCCCAGAAGCTCAACAACGTATACCCTTCACGGGCGGAGTGCAGGTCGAGCGGCTGCACGGTGTCGCAAAGAACCAACGCAGGAATCTTGTCACCTTCCCGCAACTTCTCTGCATGAACATTCTCATTGCTGAACGCAAGAGAAATCAAAGAACTGAATACTAATACAACAAAAAACCATTTTACATTTTTAGTCATGTAATTTGATTTTAGTTAATACTATCCGGGACTGTCGTTCTACAGTGATTTCTTCCCGGAACATCGTTGGATAGAAAGCGTAACATTTGTGCCACTACTTCCCATTTTCGTTTTGAAATCGCTGCAAAGATAGGCATTTTAGGCTTTCATTGTATCTAAAAATAAGAAAAATTATGTTTTTCAGCATAAAATTCATCTCTCTTATGCTTGGTATTATCGTTTCTTTTTCGCATATTTAGGGCATGATTCCAATCGGGTTTTACAATCATTCATAAAAATAAGGATACGG
Source organism: Bacteroides sp. An19 (assembly GCF_002160215.1). Classification (NCBI taxonomy): domain Bacteria; kingdom Pseudomonadati; phylum Bacteroidota; class Bacteroidia; order Bacteroidales; family Bacteroidaceae; genus Bacteroides; species Bacteroides sp. An19. The sequence continues at coordinate 20,532 of NZ_NFKD01000006.1, forward strand.
ATTATGAAACGTTTTCTTTTCCTATTAGGCTTACTCTTGAATGCCGTGTGGCTGCCTGCACAAGACACTTACCGTTATTTGGAACTGGTAAACGATACGGCCAAGAGACAAGAGATAAGACAATTTCTTACACGTACGCTTTCACCCCATACACAGGTTTGCTACCTGCATTATGCTGCATGGGGAGATTATTTCCGGATGTGGGGATTGCAGGAAAATGGGCATCGGAAGCAAGCCACACTTTATGCGATAAAGGGAAATGGCTTTTCTGCTCCCGATTCCACCTTTCGTAAGCACAAGGTTACGGTCTCCCTCTCTGTATGCCAAGCCGTGCAACGTCTTTTCAAGAAGGCTATCCGGCTGGCGGAAGATACAGATTTCAACACAATGGGACTGGATGGCTACACATGTTATTTTGCGATACCCGATTCTGCGGAAGCATTTCATCTGACACAAATATGGGCACCTTTAACAGACAGTTCCTTTTGCCGGAAGCTGGTCGATTGGAGTGATTCTGTATTCCAACGTATCATGCATCACGAAACAGACTGGGAACAGACAGAGCATACAGCCAACCGGTTATGGGAAGAAATACAGAATGACCCGCTCCCCGAAGACCGTTTTCCTGCCTGGCACGGTATCTGGGCAAGAGGCTTGCTGACTCCCCGCGAAACGTTGGGCGATACGGCTCGTTTTGCCGGATATCCCACGATAGAAGCCTATTGTTACGATAACATGATTTATCCGGAAGAAATGCTGAAGCAAGGCAAGGGAGGCTATGCATTCTGCCAGCTTGACTTGGACACCTTGGGAATTGCCACAAACATCCTGACGATACAAAGCAGCCATGAGTCTTTTGCGGAGGAGGTGACACGTCTGCTCAGGCAAATGCCGCATGCTCTTCCGGCACTTGACAAACAAGGAAAGCCTGTCTCCTGCACGTATGGCATTTATGTGCAGTTCCGCCCTTATCGTTACCAGCGCCGTCTGAAAGAAAAACAGGAATGGAAAGCCCGTGCCGACTCGATGTTTGTCGATTATGATTCGTCTGCCAGTTTTCCGGGAGGCATGTATAAGCTGCAACAATACTTCAAGCAGAACCTGATTGAAGTTTATGGACAGGGCAATGCTTCAGGGATACGAGGTGTTTACCGTTTCAAGATTACGGATTATGGTTATCCGGAAGAGGTAAAGGTGCTTCATCCCGGACCTTTCCCCGACTTTGACAAACAGGTGCTGCATTTCATCCGGAAAATGCCGCGCTGGACTCCTGCCGTAGACTGGCATGCCTCTCCTTATACGTTTAAAGATTGTATCTGTACACTTCCGGTTCAGCTTCCATCCCGTCAGGTAAAGAAATGAACTTATACTCGTCAGCTAATGCACTTATGTCCATCAGCCGGCGCACCTATGTGCACAAGCCAACGGACATAAGTGCATCTTAAAACGGCAAATGCCCACAAATTACCCACAAATTGATGCACTTGCCTAGTTTTCCAATCCGAAATCCGGCTCCGTATCAAAATAATCATGTATATTTGCAAAGAATAACAGTTTGAATAAATAAGCATGGACAGTACGAACACAGAACTCATCTTAATACGCATCAGCGGACTGGACCGTCCGGGACTGACGGCTTCCATTACCGAAATACTTTCGCGTTACGAAGTGGATATCATGGATATCGGACAGGCAGATATCCATAGTACGCTATCGCTGGGCATTCTTTTCAAATGCCGCGAAACAGATTCGGGCAACGTGATGAAGGACTTGCTGTTCAAAGCCTCCGAACTGGGCATTAACATCCGTTTTTATCCCATTTCGACGGAGGAATACGAGGAATGGGTCAACATGCAAGGCAAGAACCGCTACATCCTGACTTTGTTGGGGCGTAAGCTGACCGCCCAGCAGATAGCTGGAGCCACGGAAATCCTTGCCGCACAGGGGTTGAACATCGATGCCATCCGACGGTTGACGGGCCGTATTCCCTTAGATGAGCAAAAAGCGCGGGTACGTGCCTGTATTGAGTTTTCCGTACGAGGGACTCCCCATGACACCGAAGAACTGCAAAGCCAACTGATGAAGCTGAGCAACCAGCTGGAGATGGACTTCTCCTTCCAAAAGGATACGATGTACCGCCGGATGCGCCGCCTGATATGCTTCGATATGGACTCTACACTCATCAAAACCGAAGTGATAGACGAACTGGCGGAACGTGCAGGCGTAGGCGAACAGGTACGCGCCATTACCGAACGGGCGATGCGTGGCGAAATTGATTTCCGCGAAAGCTTTACAGAACGCGTGGCACTTCTCAAGGGATTGGATGAAAGTGTAATGAGGGATATTGCCGAACACCTGCCCATCACCGAAGGGGTAGAACGGCTGATGTACGTATTGAAGAAATACGGTTATAAAATTGCGATTCTTTCCGGAGGGTTCACTTATTTCGGCAACTACCTGAAAGAGAAATTCGGCATCGACTACGTATATGCCAATAACCTGGAAATCGTAGACGGAAAACTGACCGGACGCTATGTAGGCGACATAGTAGACGGAAAGCGAAAAGCGGAGTTGTTGCAGCTGATAGCACAGGTAGAAAACGTCGACATCGCACAGACTATCGCCGTGGGTGACGGAGCCAACGACCTGCCGATGCTGTCGATAGCAGGTCTGGGTATTGCCTTCCACGCCAAACCCAAAGTAAAAGCGAATGCACGTCAGTCCATCAATACCATCGGACTGGATGGTGTGCTGTATTTCCTAGGATTTAAAGACTCATACCTAGACGAACGTGCCAACAGTTGAATATAAAGAAACGATATATATGAAGTTTACTGAACTGAATTTGGAAGAGAGTGTCTTGGATGCACTCGATGCGATGAACTTTAAAGAATGTACTCCGGTGCAGGAACAGACCATCCCTGTCATTTTAGAAGGTAGAGACCTGATAGGTGTGGCGCAAACGGGTACAGGCAAAACCGCAGCTTATTTGTTGCCCGTCATCAACCAGCTGAGCAAGGGAGGATATCCTGCCGATGCCATCAATTGTGTGATTATGGCACCCACCCGTGAACTGGCACAGCAAATCGACCAGCAGATGGAAGGCTTTTCTTATTTTATGCCTGTCTCCAGTGTAGCCATTTATGGAGGTAATGATGGGGTACGGTTCGAACAGGAGAAGAAAGGATTGACACTGGGAGCCGATGTCGTAATTGCTACTCCGGGACGTCTCATCAGTCATTTGAGTCTGGGGTACGTCGATTTGTCGAAAGTCTCCTTTTTTATACTTGACGAAGCCGACCGGATGTTGGATATGGGTTTTTCGGATGACATTATGCAGATTGTGAAATACCTGCCCAAGGAAAGACAGACAATCATGTTCTCCGCCACGATGCCAGCCAAGATACAGCAACTGGCACAAAGCATCCTGCATGACCCTGCGGAAGTAAAACTTGCTGTATCAAAGCCTGCCGACAAAATCATTCAGGCGGCATACGTTTGCTACGAAGCGCAAAAGCTAGGCATCATCGAAAGCCTGTTCAAGCAACAGGAACCGGAACGGGTCATCATTTTCGCCTCTTCAAAACTGAAAGTGAAAGAGGTAGCCAAGGCATTGAAGCGACTCAAGTTGAATGTGGGCGAGATGCACTCCGACCTTGAACAAAGCCAACGCGACGAGATTATGCACGAGTTCCGCAACGGGCGCATCAATATGCTGGTAGCCACCGATATTGTGGCACGAGGCATTGACATCGATGATATCCGTTTGGTTATAAATTACGATGTGCCTCATGACAGCGAAGACTATGTGCACCGTATCGGACGTACGGCACGCGCCAACAATGACGGATGTGCCATTACGTTTGTCAGTGAAAATGAACAAACCCGCTTCAAACAGATAGAGGATTTCTTAGGGAAAGAGATTTATAAACTGCCTGTCCCAGCCGAATTGGGCGAAGCTCCCGTTTATGCCCCGCACACCAGCAGCCGGAACAAACCCGGAAACAAAAGAAAGGGAGGTTGGAAAAAACGCTCGTTCAACAACCGGCGGCCGCAAAAGAAAGGCGGAGGGAAATAATCCCCTGACACGCCTCCTTAGCTCTTTAATTTATAAGTACCTTTTTCAGATAAAGAACTTACAGTTTAGAGCCTGTCGTTTAAATTTTGCTCAGGTTAATTTTGCGAATAAAATCGGGGAAACAGACCGGAAACAAACGCAAAAGAACCTGATAGAATATTAGAAGCTGTTTTGAATTTATCGTGCGATGATTTGGGATGAGTTTTTGAGGCATTTCCGCTTCTGTGATGAGGAAGATAGCGGGCTATCTGACGAAGAACAGGAGCGAAAAGGACCAAAAAATCGCCCAAAGCACACACGAAAACGGATACATCAAGCCAAGAAAAACTTTTTGGAGAAATTCAAAACAGCTTCTTACTTTATTGGAAAATTTAAACAGGCTCTTATTTTATCATTGGGATATGAGACATAAGATAGCATGTGTGAACGACGAAATAATAATTATTCCACATGCTATTTTCACATATTCTCTTCTGTAAACAAGAACAAGGAACTTGGTTGAAACAAGTGTTCTACCATGCCCCTTGTTTATCTTGCTACCCCAGGCAAGCAATTACTCAACAGTAACTGCCGTTCCGCTAGCCGTAACCATTAACATTGAACCATTCACAGTTTCATAATCCAAGTCAACTCCTATGACTGCATTCGCACCCATATTTTGAGCCTGTTCCTGCATTTCACGTAATGCAGTGTCTTTGGCCTCACGGAGCACCTTCTCATAAGAGCCGCTGCGTCCACCCACAATGTCACGAATACTGGCAAAAATGTCACGGAACACATTGGCACCAATAATGGTTTCGCCCGAGACGATTCCAAAATATCGGGTAACACGTTTACCCTCAACAATGTTTGTAGTTGTCAATAACATAAATTTCAAATTTTATTTGATAATCAGAAGTGGCGTGTTCGAATGGAATAGCATCTTGCGCGCTATGCTCGGATTGAACAGGCGGGCAAAGATGTTCCGCTTGTAATTGGACGTGCAAATAACATCAATCCGATTTTCCTGCACAAATCGGTCTAAATTATCCAGCAGATATTCTTCATCAACACTCAGATAGTTAAACTCAATGTCCGGATATTGTTTCTTGAAATATTCCTTAATTCCGGCAAGGGTAATTTCATTCCATTTCCGCTTCTCCTCGTGCGAATTAATGTGTATGAAAGTTACCTCAAACTGGTTATCCTTGAACGTTGTAATCAGCGAATCAAAAGCTATCAGGTCACGCTGGTCAAAACTCGTAAACAAAGCCACCTTGTGAATGTCTTCTATCGGTTTCGATGGAGCACGTTCTGGAATGGCATATACAAACGTCGGGCTGCGTTCAATAACTTCCGCCGTTACGCTACCTATCAATTCCAGGTCTTTCTGGTGCTCGCCCCGCGTTCCCATCACAATGATAAGCGGCCTTTCGTGACGCGCATAGCTTAATATCTCCTCCTCCGGGATTCCTTCACGCAAGATACAAGTATATTTCACCCTCGGGCAAGTACCCTCTTCCATCTTCTTGTCAATGTCCTGAGTCAGTTTATTAATCTTTTGGTGAACATCTTCCAGCATACTCTTTATCGAAGGAATGTTTTCGACAGCAGGCACATCGAAATGGTCGGTAGCATACTGTAAACTAGGCATATAAATAGGCGTAAAATGTACGTGAAGCAACACGACTTCCGCCTGCATCCGTTCAGCCAGATGGAAACCGAACTCACAGGCTTTCAACGAATAGTCTGAAAAGTCTACCGGAATCAGCACTTGCGGTGAACCTGCAGGTTTAGGTGATTCCTCATGCAAGATTTCAGACGAAAGCCACGAAGAACTTTCAATGACCTTCAATGCCTTGGGCAAATCACTCTCTTTGATGCGTACCCTCACGCCGGCAGATATGACCGGCTGAATCAGATTGACATTGTGAATGTATGACTCTATGCCTTCGTTTTCCAATACGGACTGAAGGATTTGAGCTTTCGAGTACGTCAGAATAGCTAATGTAACAAGTTTATCTTCCATAACTCAAAATTTAATAGTTTATTAAAAACTCACCACAGATGCACTAAGAAATTCCGTTTCCATCCGTGCAATCTGTGGTGAACACTCTTTTCAGGCATCCTGTTGCTCTCTCAAAATAGCAAGAGCCTTGTCAAGTACAGTCGTGTCATCCAACATTACCAGCCCTCCATCCGGCCCCGGCTCCAAATGGATGCCCACGCTTTTACCGTCTTTAAAATTATGTCCTCCAAAGAAATTACGCACCGTTTCCACACTTAGGTTCAGCTCATCGGCTATACGGTGCATACTCCCGCTTGGCAGTGAATCCTTGATTTTACGAAGTTCATTAAAAGTTATCGTTCTGTTCATAGTAGTCAAAATTTTAAAGTTAGACAAATCATTTAGTTAATTCACGATATAAATGTAATAAAATTATATGAAACAGCAAATATTTTTCTCCATTTTTTCTCCCGGAAAGAAAATTTATACTTCCTGCAGCATTAATTTATGCATTTTTGTCGCTTGTCACATTTGTCAAGCCGGATTTGTGCCCGTACACTTTATATCCATCAGCTTTTTTTCCAAGCCAAACCAGAACATCAGTTTAGTCCGATAATCCAAGCCACATGGCTGCCTTGCTTGTAAGATTATTAATCTTCACGCCGAAAGATTATTAATCTTACAGCCTGAAGATTAATAATCTTACAAACGATGCAGCTATATTGCGGAGAAAACAAAGCTTGCTTGTCATGCCGGATGTGTAATCCGGCGTAATTGAAGAAGCGGATTTATAATCCAGCGTGACACTGGCAACAGGGCTGGCAACAGGAGTGATACCGACAGTGTATATTTCATTAAAATGCACAATTCACACCGTTCAAAGTATATCAAAAATGGAGCCCCTTAGACAGCACCATACCGCCCACTACGATGTACAGACAAGTAATAAGCAGTGCTGTATAGAACATACGGATGTCATCCACTTCAAAACCGGTGGCTGTATATTGCCCCGAAATATACTTGGGACATTCGAAATACTTGCAAGCAACAAAACGATAAGCCGCATAAACAATGACGGCAATCACGCTTCCAGCCAAGGCACCGCACAGCACATCGCCCGGATAATGCACGCCCAGATAAATGCGTGAATAGGAAGGAACCGCAGCCCACAGAAACATCACACACGTAAGCCAACGATTGCGAATCAATAATGAAATGAACGTAGCGAAAGCAAATGTGTTGGCTGCATGGCTGGAAATAAAGCCGTATTGTCCTCCCCGATAACCATTCACCACATCCACCAAGTACATCAGATTGGGATCCTGAGCTGGACGGAAACGATGAAAATAAGGTTTGCACAGACCGGAAGCAAACTGGTCGGCACATGTAATAACCACAGCCACCATCACAACGATAAACAGAGCATGAAGCAACTTGGTGTTTTTAAAGATGATATAAATCAACACAATAGCTGCCAGCAGCCAGGTTTTCGTGTCGGATACCACCCACATCACCCCGTCCCAAAACAACGAACCGCTTCCGTTCAGTGCCAAAAGCAGCTGTTGGTCGACTTCAATAAGTTGCTGTATGTCCATAATCAATCACTTCATGCATAAATCACAGGGACACGCCTATGCCGTGCTCTCCATCAATGCTATCCCGCAAATCCGAAAAAGACAGTGTTCCCTGTGCCCGGTTTCAGATTCAATTTTCATATCACTTCGATAGAAGTTGTGGGAAGCCAGCCTTCCTTACCATCTTCCAGCCGGATTTCCTTCCACCCTTTCATCGAATTGTCTTCAATATATACTTTCGTACCTTCGTGCAGCACGAACAAATCGGTACCACTTTCGTTAGGCGTACTTTTTACGGTTATCGTTGGTTCCATCACAATGGCACTCTTGCGGTCTATTACCTTGTTTTTTTGCCCACCAGCAAAAATATTAGCGCACACACATACGACAAGGAACAGCACGGCAGCGATGAATCCTACTTTCTTCAATATCAAACGATTGCCAAAAATGTACAGTGCCAACCCAGCCAACAAAAGCAAGAAAGCAACAATACCTGTTGTACCCCATTCTTTTTCGCTCATCAAGTTGGTGATGTTTTTCATCCACGTCACGATGAACACTTCACTGGTAGGAGTTATCTGGTCAACAGTCTTACTACGCGCCAAATCAAGATTGAAACGGATGTCGGCATCTCCTGGATTCAGCAACAATGCCCGTTCATAGTTCAGCACCGCTTTGGCTATGTTTTTCGTCTTGTAATAACTGTTGCCCAAGTTGTAATACAGAGCTGCCGACTCACCTTCATCAGCCAATACCGACTCGTATATCTTGATGGCATCTTCAAACTTGTTTTCCTGATAAGCCTTGTCGCCTTCCACTTTCGTGGCTGCAACAGCCAATTGCATTGCGCCTATCAAAAAAACGAACAATATAGACAGTTTTTTCATATCCGGTTTCTCCTTAATTAATTTAATGTTTGATACTGTTCTCCATCTTACCGATGGCATCCACCGAAGTGGCATACACTTTGTCCATTGCCTCGTTCTCATCACCTGGTGCATAGCGGGCGAACTCGCATTCATTCAAGGCATTGATGAATGTCTTTGTCACGTCTTCGGCCACTCCGTGCTTGGTCAGTTCTGCTTCAATGTTATCTTTTGAGAGTTGCGAGACCGGAATACTCAACTTATCGCTGATATATCCCCACAAAGCTTTCAACACTTCATCGTAAAACTCATTTTTCTTATTCTCTGCCAACAACTTTCCTGCCAACTTCATGCGCTTAGTGGCTACTTTGTTAGCTTTCTTGGTCTTCACCTTTGCTACATTGGCGTTCTCGGCCGCCTGCTTGCGGAAGAAAACGACCAGTGCTACAAACACAATAAACGGAATAAGATAACCCAGCCAATATCCCATAGTACCGAAAAAGACTTCGCCTTTCGGGGTAAGTGTCGTATCGCCCAGCTTGATGAAACGTACATCCTGTCCCAATACCTTTACGTTTTCCTTATTAGTAAAGTCAGCTATCACCTGGTCGGCATTACCTTTACCTTTTTCCACCTTCAAATCGTATGCCTCAGTTTTCAAGGTCTTATACGACTGACTCTTTAAGTCAAAATAAACAAATTCCACCGGAGGAATAGTAAAATTGCCGGCATGACGCGGAACAGCAAGATACTCAATAGTTTGCGTACCAGACAATCCTGCACGCGAGACATCGAAATTGTTGGTCACTTTCGGATCATATACTTCAAAATCTTCGGGGAATTTCACTTCCGGACTGGTGATAAGCTTCATATTGCCTGCTCCCTTGATGGTAAGCCTGATGGTCACAGCATCATTGGTCTTCACTTCTTTCGCGTTGATAGAAGATGTCATTGTAAACTCTCCTACTCCTCCTGAAAAGTTCGCTGGCTTAACAGGAAGAGGTTTAACGTTGATGACGACTTTCGGAGCCACAATTTTTTTCTTCACTTCAATATATCCTCCTCCATTGAAGAACGCATCAAAGGGATCATCCGAAATGGTCTGCTGAGCCACGACTCCATCAAAAGTGACAGCAGGAATCTCCAGCTTGCCTGTCTGTTGCGGGAATAAGACATATTGACGCCAAATGATTGTGTTGTAATTACGCCCATTATAGTGCTCCATCGAATATTGCTTCTGCTGGGGCAGTTGGATTTCCTGCATCTGGAAACCCTTCATATCCGGCATGTCCTCCATCAGCTGGCGCAAATTTACCGACGTATAGACTTTATAAGTCAACAAGATAGCTTCTTGCTCATAGACAGTAGTCTTTGATGCAGTAGCTGTAATGAACAAGTCTTTATCGGTGATTCTGCTTCCGGCTATCTGTCCGCGCGACGATGACGAACCGCCTCCTCCCTGATTAGCCTGCGAATTGCCAGCCGTCTGGTCGGGCGGGAGCACCTTGATGGTGAGCGCATTCGAAAACACTTTTTCCCCGTCCACCTCAATGCTGGCAGCCGGAATGGTATATGTACCTTCCTTGCCTGCCATCAAGATGTAAGTATATGTGATGGAACTGCTCGAAGACACCTTTCCGTTAATGATTTGCGTACTGGACTGTTGCGAACGAGTAGGTCCCATCAACACATCAAATCCTTTGATGGATGGAGCCAGAAAATCTTTCACTTTTTGTGTATTTACTGTAAATGTCAGTCGGAACTGGTCGCCACTTACCACAACTTCTGGTGCGTCGGCAGTAAGCGTTGCTCCATTCTTTGCCTGCATCGGCAAAGCCGCAATGACTAACAGTAGTAAGAAGATAAGTTTTCTCATTGTGTATTATTGTTTTATTTACAGTTGGCTAAATTTTCCGGTTTCTTACCAGTCTTTTTCCAGCTTTCGCCCTTCCACGCGGACACCTTTTTTCACTTTGTCCTGCACGTTCTTTTCATCCTGCATTGCAGCTCTCAGTAACTGTTCGGCATTTTCCTTCGACATTTGGTTCTGCTGCTGTTGCTGCTGTTGCTGATTCTGCTGTTGCTGATCTTTCTTTTGTTGGTCTTGCTGGTCTTTATTCTGTTGTTTTTCGTCTTGCTTCTGGTCTTGCTTCTGTTGCTGTTGTTGATCCTGTTGCTGATTTTGCTGCTGGTCTTTCAATTGTTTTTGTGCCAAAGCAAGGTTGTAACGCGTTTCATTGTCTTTCGGATTGTTTCGCAAGGCTTCCTTATAAGCTTCAATGCACTGTGGCAACTGTTTCGATGATTGCAGAATGACACCCATATTATGGTAAATCTGTGCCAGCTTCATTTTATCTTTCTCCACATGCCGTGCAGCCTCGTATTGCTCCATTGCCTCCTTGGCCTTTTGTTGCATCAGCAACGAATTTGCCAGATTATACATTGCATCGGTCGACTTTGGCTCCAGTTCCAAAGCCTTACGGTAATCCACTTCTGCCTTCACATAAGTGCTATCTTTGTAAAGCTTGTTGCCACTCCGCAAATAATCGCGTTCGCTTTTCTGACAATAAGCAGCGACCGATACGAGCATGAATCCAAGCAGTAAAATATATCCTTTTCGTCCCATAATCAATCCTGTTTAAATAGTTTCACGTTCTTGAAGAGCGGATTTCTCCGTTCCAGTATCATCAAGTCGACAGCTAGCAAAAGCAAAGCCATCCATGCCAAAACCTGGAATTGTTCGTCAAACTCGGTAAATACTTGTGTCTCCACATCTGCCTTTGCCAATTTGTTGATTTCGGCATTCAAAGCACGTTCGGCATTATTAGTATTATCCACACGTACATACATCCCGTTTCCCGCTTTAGCAATCTCCTGACACATCTGCTCATTTAAACGAGTGATAATGACATTGCCATCTTTATCACGACGATATTCATTATTGCTGCCTGCCGGAATAGGAGCACCATCGGGTGACCCCACTCCCAATACAAACACCCGTACTCCTTGCTTGGCTGCCTGTTGTGCTGCTTCCACCGCTCCTCCTTCGTGGTTTTCACCATCAGTAATAAGCACGATGGCACGTCCCACACCCGTATTTGGTGTAAAACTCTTCATTGCCAAGTCAATAGCACCACGGATATCAGTTCCTTGAGTAGAAATAAGCGACGGACTGATGGTTTCCAAAAACATCTTGGCCGATATATAATCACTGGTAATAGGCAACTGGGTAAAGGCCTCACCGGCAAAGACAATCATAGCCACTTTGTCATTGTTGAATGTCTCGACTAAACGTGAAATAAGTTTTTTTGATTTTTCCAGCCTACTGGGTGTCACATCTTCTGCCAGCATTGAATTCGAAATGTCCAGTGCCACGACAGTTTCCACTCCCTGCCGTTTCACAGTTTCCATTTTAGATCCGAATTGCGGACGTGCCAGCATGAATATGACCATTGCCAATGCTGCGAACACCAGCCAAAACTTAACATCGGGACGATACTTCGATACGTCAGGCATCAGATGCGCCAATAATTCCGGATCACCGTACTGACGGATTTTCTTACGCCTGCGCCAGTTGGAATACAAGTACAGTCCAATCAGTACCGGCAATACAAATAGCAAATATAAATATATGGGTTCTCCAAATCGAAACATAGCTTTTCTTTTTTAAGGTATTTTCTTTAATACAGTATTACGCAAGACAAGCTCAAGCAAAATGCACAAGAATGCCACCAAGGCAAAAGGCAGATAAGCCTCCTCACGCTTGCTGAATTCTTTCACGTTCAGTTTGGTCTTTTCCAACTTGTCAATCTCGCGGTAGACTTCTTCCAACTTAGAGTTGCTTGTGGCACGGAAGTAGTTTCCGTTCGTAGTACCAGCTATCTGGATCAGAGTCTGCTCATCTATTTCCACGGGCACGTTCACATATTGGATACCCGCATAAGTAGGCATCGGATAAGGTGCCGTTCCATTTGTTCCCACCCCGATGGTGTACACCCGAATACCGAACTGCTTGGCTATTTCGGCCGCCGTCAGTGGTGAAATATCTCCTCGGTTATTGCTGCCATCAGTCAACAGAATAATCACTTTCGACTTTGCCTTACTGTCCTTCAGGCGACTGATAGAATTCGCAAGCCCCATACCGATAGCTGTTCCGTCCTCAATCAACCCACGTTGTGCAATGTCACCCTTAATGCTGTTGAAAAGATTCAGCAACACAGCATGGTCGATGGTAAGCGGACATTGCGTAAATGCTTCTCCGGCAAAAATAGTCAGCCCAATATTATCGTTGGGACGCCCGTTGATAAATTCGGCAGCTACTTTCTTTGCTGCTTCCAGACGATTGGGTTTCAGGTCTTCGGCAAGCATACTGGTTGAAACGTCAACCGACAGCATGATGTCTATACCTTCTATCTCCGTGTTTTGCCAGTTATCGGTAGTTTGCGGACGCGCCAGCACCAGCACAATCATCACAAAAGCCGCAATGCGCAACAAGAAAGGCGCATGAAGCAAATACAATTTCCAGCTTCGTGGTGCATTCATGTACATGCGGGTCGTGGAGACCTGCATAGTAGGCTCTGTTTTTTTTCTTCGCATAAAATACCACACAATGTAAGGTATCAGCAGGAGCAACAAAAACAGGTATTCAATATTTGCAAAAATCATAGTCTCTACAGTTTAATTAATTAGAAGAACAAATCGATGATATGCCGGACCACCAAGTATATACATACCACAGCACCGATACTTACAACGGCAATGCTACATATCAAGGCGATACGTCCTCGTTTCGAACGTTTTTCTTCTACACGGATTTCGGTCGGTTCTTTCTTTGCATTCGGATCTTCTTCCACCTTGGTCTGGTTTATGAAATCGATGGCATTCACCAAATTCATATCGTTTTCATTCATCAGCGGCGCATGTTTGGCAAACTTCACCAAATCGGCCGTTTCGAATAAGAGTTTCAGGTCGTCAATGGAACGTTGATCTTTTTCTTCCAACAACCGGTCAATAATTTCAGTCGAAGTCATTTCCATCGCATTAAATCCGAAACGCTCCTTGATATATGTACGGATGGCCTCGGTCAACTCCGTATAATACAGCTTCGGGTCATCGCGTTGCACTTGCTTGTCCGCCTTTATCTCTTCTATCTTTTTCATTGCTACCTGATGAGGAGGCAATTTAGGCTCTATCTTGATAATCTTGATAATCGGCTTGTTGTCACGATAGCGTATGACGAGAAATACAGCCAAAGCACCCAATATCAGCATCAGAATACCCGAATAGACCAATGGAGCTACATCGTCCCATGTGATGGGTACTTCACGAATAGCTTTCGGACCGAAGAACTGGTCAGGATGTAACGTGTCTACCGGAATGGAATACACTTTCAATGCCAAAGCTTTCGAAAAATAAGGTGTGCCGTTCACCTTCACTTCGAAGGGAGGTAAATAATACAATGCCGAATCAAACGAAGTAACCGTATATTCCTGCGAAATCAGCCATCGTTTGTTTTCATTCAGCAATTGAGTGTCTGGTTTGGCTACATCCAACACTTCCACACCTCTTACCAACGTATCACGCAGCAAGGGAAGCTGCAACTTCTGATTGGCATCCATACTGACCTGAAGTTTGATTTTCGCCTGCTCACCGATAAGCAGCTGCAACGAGTCGATGGTAGCATCCACCGTCACTTGTGCCTTTATTTCCGGAAAAGCAAAAAACAACAACGCCAGCACGCATCCCAACATTTTCAGCAGCTTCTTGCTACATATATATAATAATGTGTGTTTCATAATCTGTCACTCTCAATTTCGTTTCGCAAATAAAGTAAGCAACGCCTTTACATAATCTTGGTCGGTTCGCACCGAAACCGAATCCACATTACTGTGTGTAAAAATACCGGACAGCTTCTGCTGACGCTCCAACCACCAGGCATGATGAGCATTACGCAAAGCCTTGGACGAAGTGTCTATCCATTGTTCATGACCCGTCTCGGCATCATGTACTTTCATCAATCCCACATTGGGCAATTCTTCCATACGACGGTCATACACTTGCACAGCCACAACATCGTGCTTGCGATTAGCTATGGTCAGCGCATTCTGGTAATCGTGCTCATCAATGAAATCGCTCAACATAAAAGCTGTACACCGTTTTTTCAACACGTTAGTCAAGTATTCTATCACACACTGAATATTGGTACGCGTGCTGGTAGGCTGAAAATCCAATAATTCGCGAATGATGTACAAAATGTGCTTACGTCCCTTTTTGGGTGGAATAAACTTTTCGATACGGTCAGAAAAAAAGATAACACCGATTTTATCATTGTTCTGGATGGCAGAGAAAGCCAATGTGGCAGCTATCTCGGTCACCATATCTTTTTTCAACTGATGCACCGTACCAAAATCCAAGCTGTTCGACACATCGACCAACAGCATTACAGTCAGTTCCCGCTCTTCCTCAAACACCTTGACAAAAGGTTTGTCGAAACGAGCGGTCACATTCCAGTCTATGTCGCGCACATCATCTCCGTATTGATACTCGCGAACTTCAGAAAAAGCCATTCCCCTCCCCTTAAAGGCCGAGTGATATTGTCCTGCAAAGATATTGCTAGACAATCCGCGGGTTTTAATTTCAATCTGACGTACCCGTTTTAACAACTCACTTGTTTCCATCTGTTTCATTTACAATTAACAACCTACAATTTACAATGAACAACTTACCTAATGGAGAAATTACATCCGCTCATCTGTTAATTGCTCCTTGTTAAACCGGTAAAAGACACGTATGCCTGCACCTGTTTGCGTGTAAGCATACGTCAATTTATAGTGCATAGCAATCAGGGTACTTCTACCTTATTCAAGATCTTGCTGACTATTTCATCCGAAGTGACATTTGTCGCTTCCGCCTCATAAGTCAACCCGATACGGTGCCGCAATACATCGTGTGCAATGGCACGTACATCTTCGGGGATAACGTATCCACGACGCTTGATGAAAGCATAGCTACGTGCAGCCAATGCCAAATTGATGGAGGCACGTGGCGAACCACCAAAACCAATCAGACTTTTCAAGTCTTTCAAATCGTATTTTTCAGGATAACGGGTAGCAAACACAATGTCGGCAATGTATTGCTCGATTTTCTCGTCAAGGTATACCTGACGCACTACCTTACGTGCCTCAATGATATCTTCAGCCTTCAGGATAGGACGCACCTGAATCTTTTCTCCGGAAATATTCTGACGAATGATTTTCTTTTCTTCTTCCAACTTCGGATAGTCAATAATCACCTTCAGCATGAAACGGTCCACTTGTGCTTCAGGCAACGGATAAGTACCCTCCTGTTCTATTGGATTTTGGGTAGCCATTACCAAAAATGGTGAAGGCAGGTCGAACGTCTCTTTGCCCAGTGTCACCTGGCGTTCCTGCATGGCTTCCAGTAAAGCACTCTGCACTTTTGCCGGTGCACGGTTGATTTCATCCGCCAAGATGAAATTGGCAAAAATAGGTCCCTTGTTAGTGACAAACCGTTCATCTTTCTGACTGTATATCATCGTACCAAGGATATCGGCAGGCAATAAGTCCGGAGTAAATTGGACACGGCTATATTTTGAATCTATTAATGAAGCAAGTGTTTTGATTGCCAAAGTCTTTGCCAATCCCGGAACACCTTCCAACAAGATGTGTCCATCCGACAACAAGCCAATCAGCAAGGATTCCACCAAATGTTTCTGTCCTACAATCACTTGGTCCATACCAGTCATCAGGTTAGTAACAAACGCACTTTCGCGTTCTATTCGTTCATTCAATGCACGAATATCAATAGCTTCAGCCATAGTTTTTCTTTATTTTTTATATGTTAAGTATTCTGTTTTTCTTATCGGCCTCAAAAGTACGGCATAATATTAACAGGAACAACTAATTTTTATTAAAAAAAGTAGCTGCCTTTCTGCATTTAAATCTTATTGGACTAAAGTTTTTTAAAATGGTCTTCATCGCTTCGGAACCAGCTTCGGAACACGTATGGAAGTACCTACAGGAATATCGTTGACATCTTTCAATATTTCCCGGTTGTAACGGGCAAGGTAAGTCCACAAATTCTTGTTACCATAATATCGCAAAGCAAGACGAGCCAAACTCTCTCCCCTGCGAAGTGTATGCGTGGCCAGTGTTCCTACAATATCATAGCGTACTGTATCCGACAAACAGAGCGGAGAAGATGGCAATCCGACCGTTTCACGATGTTTAGAAGCAGGCAAGCTGTCTACTGTCATAGCCTGTTCAGACACAACCGTACCCTTCGGTTCTTGTCGTGTTTCAGACAACACCTTTACTACTGAGTCAGGTATATATCGTCTGCCGGAAAACAAGACCCAACCCATAACACCGCCTATAATAACACCGATCAATAAAACGGAAGCAATAAAACACCAAGGCAAGCGCGGTTTCTGTTTTTGTTTTTCTACATCAAAGCGGTTTTCCGGAAACAAAGGTACAGGCTCATACTTCTCTTCTTCTGTTTCCGGCTTCATACCTTCTGTCTGTTGCAACGGTTCCGGATGTACTTCCGGTTCAAACGCAGCAGGTTCTCTTTCATCCGAAGCAGGAATTTCCATCTGTGCCTCTTCCGAGGCAATGGCTTTCTCTTCTTCCTCTATCATATCATCGAAATGAGCAGACTCATTCAGCAGAACGGTTTCAAAGTGACTGAACGGCTTGTTGACCAACTCACGCATAGATACATCCGGCATAAACGAAAGACACGATCTTCCAGCATTCCCGTCATCGGAATCTATCAGCTTGAAGGTTCCCAAACCTTTAATTTTCACATATTTGTCGGTTGCCAATGTTTCTTTTATCAAGGCGAAAAAAGCTTCGACAAACGCTTCTGCATCTGCCTCTTCCATCTGGTGGCGTTGCGCCAACAACATCACCAGTTCTTCTTTTGTGAATTTATCATCCATTAGCAAACGAACTGTTTTTATGTTTTTCTAACTCATAAGAAGCCGGTTCAAATATCAATACAAGTTTCGGAGGTACCAAAAAACGTTGCTTGGACGCCGGGTTATACACAATCCGTTCCAACTCTTTCTTTACACTGAATGTACCGAAACCGTCGAAATCCAGCCTTTTCCCTTCCTGTAACTGTTCGCCCATAATGTCTACCATCGAAGCAATTAACTGTGCTGCATCCTTATTGGTATATCCCAACCGGCGTGACAATTCTCCTGTCAACTCCTTGTTATTCATAGTCTTATTTTACGCTAGAATTTCCGATAACAGTTGACGAGCTGACAAAGTAGAAAACCTTGCCAACTCGTCAACCGTTAATTATCAACTAATTATTTCAGCATATAAATCAAAATCATCGGCATCATAAACTTTCACGCGGTGAAAAGAACCTATATGCAAGATTTTGCCTTCATCTTTCACCAATACTTCAGGATCTACCTCTGGCGAATCAAATTCGGTCCGGCCCACATAATATTCACCTTCTCTACGGTCGATAATAATCTGGAATTCTTTACCGATTTTGGCATGACACTGCTCGTTTGAAATTTCCTGCTGAATTGCCATCAGTTCGTCCAGCCGGCGCTGCTTCACTTCTTCCGCAACATCGTCTTTATAGTGGCGTGCCGAATACGTACCCTCTTCTTCCGAATAGGCAAATGCCCCCATACGTTCGAACCGGGCATGACGCACAAACTCTTTCAACTCCTCGAAATCTTGCTCAGTCTCACCTGGAAATCCTACCATCAGCGTGGTACGCAAATGAATACCCGGCACTTCATGGCGGAACTGCTCAATCAAAGCGTAGGTTTCTTCTTTCGTAACATGACGGCGCATCCGTTGTAACATATTATCACTGATGTGTTGCAAGGCAATATCCATGTACTTGCACACATTACTGTGCTCACGCATCACACGAAACAAATCTTGCGGGAAATGTGCCGGATAAGCATAATGCAGGCGAATCCATTTCACACCCGGAATTTCAGCCATCTGTTCAATCAATTGCGGAAGCATTTGCTTCTTATAAAGGTCAATACCGTAATAAGTCAGCTCTTGCGCTATCACCTGAAACTCTTTCACTCCTTGTGCAACAAGCAGGCGCACTTCATCCAGAATTTCCTCCATCGGGCGCGAGACATGCTTGCCTGTAATGATAGGTATGGCACAATAGGCACATTTCCGGTCACACCCTTCCGAAATCTTCAGGTATGCATAATGCTTGGGAGTTGTCAAGTGACGTTCGATGGCACATTCAGAATGGTAAGTCTTACCCAAGTCGGCAAGCAACTCGTTCCAGTTAAACTTTCCGTAAAACTTATCCACCTGAGGAATTTCCACTTGCAAATCTTTCAAGTAGCGCTCTGACAAACACCCCATAACGTAGAGTTTCTTCAACTGCCCTTCTTCTTTAGCCTGGCAGAATTCTAAAATCATGTTGACAGACTCTTCCTTGGCATCGCCGATAAACCCACAAGTGTTGATAACCGCAATTTCTCCTTGTGGATTTTCACTGTCATGTGTCACCCTATAACCGTTCAATTCAAGCTGCTTCATCAGTTTTTCCGAATCAACCAGATTTTTCGAACAGCCCAAAGTGATGATATCAATCGTATTTTTTCTCATTCAACTTTACTTATTTGTTTCCAAACAGTGAATCCACAAATTCGCGGCGGCGGAATATCTGCAAATCTTCCATGCCTTCGCCCAGCCCGATGTATTTCACTGGAATCTTAAACTGGTCAGAAATACCGATTACGACACCTCCTTTGGCAGTCCCGTCCAGTTTGGTAATAGCCATTGCATTGACTTCTGTTGCCAATGTAAACTGTTTAGCCTGCTCGAAAGCATTCTGTCCCGTAGAACCATCAAGCACCAGCAACACTTCATGAGGAGCATCAGGCACCACCTTTTTCATCACATTCTTGATTTTGGTCAATTCGTTCATCAGGCCGATTTTATTGTGCAGTCGTCCTGCCGTATCAATGATGACCACATCGGCATGATTTGCCACTGCCGAACTCAACGTATCGAATGCCACTGAAGCAGGATCAGAACCCATTTTTTGCTTTATAACAGGCACCCCTACCCGTTCGCCCCATATCACGAGTTGTTCTACAGCAGCTGCACGGAAAGTATCGGCAGCTCCCAAATAGACCGACTTGCCGGCTTTCTTAAACTGATAGGCAAGCTTGCCGATGGTGGTGGTCTTTCCTACTCCGTTTACGCCCACTACCATGATGACGTATGGCGTCTTTCCTGCGGGAATATCAAAATCATCTGCATCTACCGTATTGTTTTCAGTCAGCAGGGCTGCTATTTCCTCACGCAAGATGTTGTTCAGTTCTTCGGTATTGATGTATTTGTCTTGTGCCACACGCTTCTCGATGCGCTTGATGATTTTCAGCGTGGTTTCCACACCTACGTCCGAAGTAATCAGCACTTCTTCCAGATTGTCCAGCACTTCGTCATCTACCTTGGATTTGCCTGCCACAGCCCGGGCTATCTTGCTAAACACGCTCTGCTTGGTTTTCGACAATCCTTTGTCCAACGTTTCCTTCTTTTCCTTCGAGAAAAAACTAAATATTCCCATACGATATGTCTTTATGTTATCTGCTATGTTTGTGCAAATATACGGATTTTTCTCTAAAACAAACGAATGAGTTTATTAGTTTGTCAAGGCAAACACATCTAAATTATACAGATTATCCGATTCCGAAAAAAGATTATCCCATTTTAGAAAGATGATTATCTGCTTCAATACAAAATCTGCCCTTAAAAATCGTACCGTACATGAATGAAACAAAAAAGCCTTGCGGCTTCCGGCGTTTATTACAACGGCAGATAGCTGCAAGGCTTCATTGAAAATCTATATCAAATAAATCAATATCCCGGGTTTTGAGTCCAATGCGGATAGGTATTCAGCACATCTCTGTGCAAGGGGAATATACGACAAGTCTTTTCGAAACGTGCTGTCGGGAAATCTTTCTTATGGAAACCATATTCGTTTTCAAACGTTCCGAAACGAATCATATCATTTCTACGCCAGTTTTCATCAAAAAATTCCCTTCCACGTTCGTCCAACAAATCTTGCAAAGAAGGAGTTGTAGCCAGAAGTGGAGCCTGGGCATATTCCCGGATTTGATTGAACAGACTCATCGCTGTCTCACCATTAGTAGCCGTACCACCTCGAACAATGGCTTCCGCCTTTGTCAGCAAGATATCTGCATAACGGAATATCGGCAAGTCATTCGACTGGTTTCTTCCATTCTTGTAATCGTCATCAATCACAAAAAACTTCACCGAACGGTATCCTTGGCTATATCCTTTCGTGTTATCACCTACTCCCAATTGCACATCGTCAGGGATTTCAAGCGAAACAGTTTGAGTCAGCACAATAGGTTTGCCGTTTTCATCCAAAGCTATTTCCGAAGTCGGCTGGTAAGTATTCGGGTCATAAACATGTACAGTATCGCCAATTACGCTGTTATTACGTATGTCTCCTTCCAAACAGAAAAGACGTGAGAATTCAGGATTCATCGTAATATATCCGCCTGCAGAATTGCTTAACTTCATACCATAATAACTTTTTTCAACATCTCCTGCATTCTTCCAGGTACGTGCCCGCCCGTATTGCATACCTGTAGCAGTATATGTATCATACGGCATGGCATAGATAAAATCTTCTACTTGCGAACCATTATCGGGGCCAAACTTTTCAGCGTAAGGCATTGAACCTAAATTGAATTTGCCGGATGCGATAATATCATCACAGATTCTGATACAATCATTCAGTTTTTCATTCTCAGCTGTAGCAGCTTCATATTGCTCAACCGAAGAAGCTGTATACACAGCCCAGTTGATATACAACTTTGCCAACAAAGCTTCTGCCATCCATTTAGTCGGCTTACCATAGGTATTGTCACTGACTTCATCGGTGAGTTGAGGAATGATTTCCAATAATTCGCTTTCAATCCAACGGGCGACTTCTGCACGTGGAGCACGTACTACTTCATCATTCGTTACAGGCAGGTAATCCAAAATAGGCACATCTCCCCAGCAGTCCATAATAATGAAAGTGAAAAAAGCACGCATTGCCCGCGCAGGAGCGATATCGGCAGGGACTGCTTCTTCGCCTCCCAAATCACGGATTACCGTATTGGCTTTGGTAATGCCGCTGATAACCGTAGGCATCCAGTCAATCGATGCGTCTTCTGTTCTAAAATCGTGAAGGCTCGGATGGGAATAACAACCACTGTCGTACCAGCCTCCTCCGTATGAAACAGCTGTATATTCATCGCTCGACAAAGACATCGCTTCCATATAACGACGTCCGAATACATCACGCAAATGGAAATAAACATCCGCGTTCTTCGCCTCTACTGCAATATCATTTATTGGATATTGAGTATATTGAGACTCTATATTTACATCCAAGTCTGTACATCCAGCAAGTAAAGCGGCAGTACAAATAGCATATAATGATTTTATATTCATTTTCATAATTGTAAGTCTGTTGATAATTAGAAATTAACTTTTAAACCAATCATAGTGGTACGGGTATGCGGATAAGCGCTCCAACGGTAATCAACACCAGGAGCTAAGCCACCCATGTTTACTTCAGGATCAAGCCCCTTATAACTAGTGATAGTGAATACATTGTTGCAAGTAATGTATAATTGTGCATTCTTCAACCAATTGTCAAAGTTTTTGAACGTATACCCCAACGTCAGAGTGGACAGACGAAGGTATGAACCGTTTTCAATGAAACGGTCAGAAGGACGATTATTAGATGTATCTGTAGCCGGACGTTCGTAAAGGAATTCTCTCAGCACATTCTTACCGTTCGAAAAGTTTTCCGGACTGGTATAGTTAGCACGTGAACCATTGTAGATATCATTGCCGAATACACCGGTAAAGAATACCGTTGCATACCAATTCTTCCAAGAGAAAGTATTGTTCCATCCAAAGTTCAGCTTGGGTTGTGCGCAACCGGTAATGGTACGGTCCTTATCGCTGGGGTCAGTGGTCGTTTCTCCCGTACGTTCTCCTGTTTCTTCATCTCTTACATAATAAGTAGCGATTCCGTTTTCATTATATCCGGCAAATTCAAAGGTATAGAATGTTCCGAGAGGTTCACCTTCCAAGATACGTTGGGTATAACCATTGGCAGAAACACCGGCTACCATCGGGTCACCCTGTGTAAATAAAGATACTTCGAATTGATCGTTTGACAATCTGTCTACAGTATTTTTATTGTGAGACAAGGTAACCGTCGTGCTCCATTCGAAATCCCGAGTACGTACAGGAACAGCATTAATAGAAAATTCGATACCTTGATTGGTTATTTCACCTACATTGGCCTGGATATCGCCGAATGGATAAAGACTGGTAGAAACCGGATAATTCCAAATCAAGTCCTTGGTCTTTTTGTTATACCATTCGATGGTACCATTCAAACGGCCGTTGAAGAAAGCATAATCGATACCGATGTTAAACATTCCGGTAGATTCCCATTTCAAGTCAGGATTGGCGTTCTTGGTAGCCGCCAGCGTACGCCAACTCTTGCCGTTGTAAGTAAAGAAGCCCGATGCACCGTAGGTTTCATACGGGGTATAAGCTCCGAAGCCCAAAGCATTACCGCTGACACCATATCCCAAACGAAGTTTCAGGTTACTAATCACATCTTGGTGCTTCATGAAATCTTCTTCCGTAATGTTCCAGGCAACACTGACTGATGGGAATGTACCCCAACGGTTATTTTTGCCAAACACAGAAGAACCATCACGACGGATAGTAGCCTGAATCATATACTTGCTGTTGTATGAATAACCCACACGACCATAGAATGAGATATTGCGGACTGTCTCTTTGGTTCCACTTTCTATAGCAGGAATGCCGTCAATAGTACTTGCATAAGTCAACTGATTCCATTTCAACACATCATCATAAAAATCGTGCACAGTCAGCCCAAAGCCATCATTTGACATCCTTTCTTCCCATGAATAACCTGCCATGATAGACAATTTATGTGCATCATTGATAGTTGTATCATAATTTCCGTAAGTTTCGAAAATGTGTTCATGCCCGAAGTAAGTATTACGCTTCGCCTGGCCGTTCTGCGCGTTGATACCCGGCTGCTGTGTGTTGTGGGTATGATATTCGCTGTAAGTGCGCTGGTTGTTGGTGAATGAGTAGTTGGCACTCCATTTCAAACCTTTGACAATTTCCAAAGTGGCCTTACTGATGAGTTGTGTGTTTTTATAGATTGTTTCAGAAGTATCTTCATAAATCAGCGACAATGGATTTATGTTCTGGCTGCCCGAAGCCTGTGTCCAGTTCCCATCATCGCGAACCGGAAGCATCGGAGAAAAATAATTCATGGCATCCAATACAGACACACCTTCATCATCCATGGGTACACCTACGCCTTTCCCGTAACGAGAATTAACGCCCACCGACAGTTCCAAGCGGTCTTTAAGCACCCTAGTGGTAAGCAAAGAACGTATATTCAAGCGATCCATATCTGTACCTAAAATGACACCTTGACGATTTTGGTAATTGATACTTGCCATATAAGTTGTCTTTTCTGAACCACCATTGATAGAAACATTGTGATTATGGCTGACTGCTGTACGAAGCACTTCATCTTGCCAATCAGTATTGGCACCCATATCATTAGATAATGTCAGACCGTTTTTTTCGGCATATGCCCGAAGTTCATCGGCCGTAGCCATATCCATTTTTTTTAAAATCTTGTCAAAAGCTACATAACCGCTATAAGTGACATTGGTACGTCCTTTTTTCCCCTTCTTGGTATTGATGATAATAACACCATTGGCAGCCTTTGAGCCATAAATAGCTGTTGCTGTTGCATCACGAAGCACATCAATACTTTCAATATCATCTGGAGCAACCATGGAAATATCAACGCCCGGAATACCGTCGATTACATAATACGGCTGCATGGCAGCACCTTCACGCAAAGAAGAAGCACCACGCAAGGTTATACTCGGACTTCCGTTCGGGTCGCCGCTAGTAGTAATGGCTAAACCCGGAACTTTACCTTGTAATAACTGGGCGGGATCTGAGTAAACACCCACATTCAAATCTTCAGCTTTGATGGTGGTAATCGAACTGGTTACATCTTTACGCTGCATAGAACCATAGCCGATAACTACGACTTCTTCCAGCATCTGGTCATCTTCCTGCATGGTTACATTAATGGTATTGGAGCGTACTTTAATTTCTTGGGAAAGATAACCAATGTAAGAAAACACCAAAGTCTTGCCTTGAAGTACATTGATGGAAAACTTTCCGTCCATATCGGTAATACTACCATTTGTGGTTCCTTTTTCCACTACACTCACGCCTATCAGCGGTTCGCCAGTCTTATCCTTTACAATACCTGTCACCGCATTTTGGGCAAATGCATACATACTCACTAAAAGAAAAACCGCGAGAGAAAACAGGTTTCTCCGCGTCTGCCTGTTTGTTACTAGTTTGCTTTGCATAAATTTGTATAGATTTAATTAATTAACTATTCAATGGCAAAATTAAACATATTCTGTAACACTTATTACATCGATGGCATAATTTTTTCTAATCAGAGTTATTTTTTATAAAATTTACGTCACTAAAAATACTGTAAGCATGCATCGGACTCTTTTTGTTAACATTCTTTTAATATTACAGATTCACATGGAGAAAGCAATACAAGTTTTTTTATAGCCAATCAGAAATAAAATGCGAAAAATCATTTGTCATGCTGAGTGCCCATTTCCAATAGAAACTCCATTCGATTATGACAATACATCAAGAATTTTTTCGCAAATCAATTTTGTTCTACTATAGAAACTGTCTTGAATTTATCGCGTGCTGATTTGGGATGAGTTTTTAAGGCTGCGTATAGATACTAAAAAAAACTCCTTTCGAAATCGAAAGGAGTTTTAATGATATAATTAACTCTAATTAAAGCCTTATTTCTTAAAAAAGTCCTGAACTTTTTCATTAGGTACCATCTGTTCGTCAAAAACATAAGCACCAGTCTTCGGCGACTTAACCATTTTGATAACCTTTGTATAAGAACGGCCTTCTTTTCCTGTCTGAAGGGTTGCGACTGTTTTCTTTGCCATGGTGTCTTATTATTTAATTTCTTTGTGAACTGTTACTCTTTTCAAAATAGGATTGTATTTCTTCAATTCCAATCTCTCGGGTGTATTCTTTCTATTCTTCGTAGTGATGTAACGAGAAGTACCCGGCATACCACTATCTTTCATTTCAGTGCATTCCAAGATTACTTGCACTCTGTTGCCTTTAGCTTTCTTAGCCATACTTTTACTCTCCTTTTAATTAACCAACGATTTTGATAGTTTTCCAATCACAGTAACCTTTCGCAACAGCTTCATTCAGTGCTGCATCCAGCCCTTTCTTATTAATAATTCTCAAGCCGTTAGCACTAATCTTCAGGCTAATCCAGCAATCTTGTTCTACATAGTAGAATTTTTTTGTAAACAAGTTCACATCGAACGTTCTTTTCGTTCTTCTTTTTGAGTGTGAAACGTTGTTGCCAATCATGGCTTTCTTTCCGGTAATTTGACAAATTTTCGACATTTCTATCTAGTTTTTATAGTTTTATTTCTATGCTCCTTAAAACGGAGTGCAAAGTAAGCGGTTTTATTTTACATATGCAAGTTTTTCTTCAATAAATTGCCTTTTATTGCTCATTTTCTTTGTTTTGGCAAATAGAGAGCAACAGTTGAAGCACATTTTTAGTAGCAAACTGGATATTTTTGTCGCGTCCCTCGTCTTCTGTCAGCTTGAGTGTCATAATTTTGTCTTTACTCCCGGCTGCCAGCCAAATGGTACCGACAGGCTTCTCAGGAGTACCTCCACCCGGTCCGGCAATGCCCGATGTAGCCATGGCATAATCAGTCCCAAAAGTATCAATAGCTCCCTTCACCATTTCGATTACGGTTTCTTCACTCACCGCTCCGCATGCCTGAAGGGTTTCCGCTTTTACATGCAACAAGTTTTCCTTCACTTCATCGGCATATGCTACCACTCCACCTTTATAAAAACGTGAGCTACCGGGTACTGCCGTAATGATGGCTGCTACATTTCCGGCCGTACAACTTTCTGCAGTTGCCAATGTATAACCTTCTCTCCAAAAGATTTCGCTGATTTCCTTGCTCAGCTTTTTAGTTTCTACTGACATGTCCTTTATCTGTTTTTTAGTTAATAACTTCGTCCAGGAGTCAAAAGCCAATAGCCAGACTTTCGAAAACCGGCATAAAAAGGATTGCTTCTGATTTCCTTCAACTCCTTATTATATTATATTAATAATATCTGCAAACAGCCAATATATACCCCCTAAAAAAGAACATATACTGCATCGGCAGTTGAATATATACTGCATCTGCGATTGAATATATACTGCATCGGCAGTTGAATATATCTTCATCGGCAGTTGAATATATCTTCATCGGCAGTTGAATATATCTTCATCGGCGAACGCAGTACTACTGCGTTTTTAACCCGAACAAACTGGCTATGCAGACATTCATCAGAAACTGTTTAAAATTTCCAATAAAGCAATATTATATCAGGTCCTTTTGAGCTTGCTACCGGTCTGTTTTCCCGGTTTTATCCGGAAAGTAACCACCTCATCCCTGTATAAATCAGAAAAGCAGCCCCGATTATGTCCAGAAACTGTTTTGAATTTCTACAGAAAGTCTCTCAAAACAAACCTGAGCAAATTTCAAACAGGTTCTAAAGTGCCACACGCGAATATGCCGGTTTGTCTATTGAACAAAAATCCTTGTCCAAGTATTTGTAATAACCGGTGATGGCAATCATTGCAGCATTGTCTGTTGTATAGCCAAATTTAGGAATATAGATTTTCCATCCGTATTTTGCAGCATGCTCGCGGAATGCATTGCGCAACCCGTTGTTTGCCGATACACCTCCGGCAACCGCCACTTCAGTAATACCTGTATCTTTTACAACCTTACGCAACTTATCCATTAAGATATCGACAATCGTTTTTTCCAGCGACGCGGCCAAATCGGTTTTATGATGTTCTATAAAATCCGGTTCATCCTTCAACCAGTCACGAAGCGAATAAAGAAACGATGTCTTTAATCCACTAAAACTATAATCGTATCCCCCAATATGTGGTTTGCTGAATGTAAACGCATTCGGATTTCCCTGACGTGCCAGTTTGTCAATAATCGGTCCGCCGGGATAACCCAACCCCATCACTTTCGAACATTTGTCGATAGCTTCTCCGGCCGCATCATCGATGGTCTGTCCCAACACCTGCATGTCATTGTAGGCATTTACACGAATTATCTGCGAATTACCACCCGACACCAGTAAACAAATGAACGGAAACTTAGGCTGATCCATATCTTCCTCAGACTCTTTAATAAAATGCGCCAACACATGACCCTGCAAGTGATTGACATCCACCAAAGGGATACCTAAAGCCAAAGCCAATCCCTTGGCAAAAGAAACGCCTACCAGCAACGAACCCATCAGTCCGGGACCACGGGTAAAAGCAATGGCACTTAGCTGTTCTTTCGTCACGCCTGCCCGCTTTAGCGCTTCGTGCACCACCGGCACAATATTCTGCTGGTGTGCACGTGAAGCCAGTTCGGGCACTACCCCTCCATAAGCTTCGTGTACAGCCTGGCTGGCAATGACACTGGAGAGCAACACCCCATTGCGGATAACGGCAGCAGACGTATCGTCGCACGAAGACTCTATTCCTAATATTATTATATCGTTATTCATAATCAGTAATTAATCAATGTGACAATGTATCAATGTGCTAATGTGGCAATGTATCAATGTGCTAATGTGAGAATGTGGTAATGTGAAAATTAATTAACACATTGGCAAATTAACACATTGGCAAATTAACACATTGGCAAATTAACACATTAGCAAATTAACAAATTAGCACATTAGCAAATTATTCTTAATACGTCAATATCTCCAGTCCATTATCGGTCATTACGTAAGTATGTTCCCACTGGGCAGATGGCAGCTCGTCTTCCGTCACTACTGTCCAGCCGTCTTCCTCATCAATAAATACTTCCCATGTGCCCATATTAATCATCGGTTCGATGGTAAACACCATTCCAGGTACCAGCAACATGCCTGTACCTTTCCGTCCGTAATGCAGCACATCAGGTTCTTCATGAAAGTCCAACCCTACCCCATGTCCGCATAAATCACGTACCACAGAGAAACCATTTTTTTTGGCATGTTTTTCGACTGCATGCCCGATATCACCTACGAAACCAAAAGGTTGGGCAGCATCGGCACCGATATCCATACACTCGCGTGCCACCTGTACAAGCTTTTCTTTCTCCGGGGTTGTCTTCCCGATAATAAACATACGTGATGCATCTGCATAATATCCATTAAGGATTGTAGTGCAATCTACGTTAATAATATCACCTTCTTCCAAGATTTCGTCTTCCGAAGGAATGCCGTGGCATACCACTTCATTAATAGAGGTGCATACACTTTTTGGGAAACCCTCATATCCCAAACAGGCAGGAATGCCACCATGATTCACCGTATAATCGTAAACGATTCTGTCTATTTGAGCAGTACTCATCCCCTCACGGATTTCTTCTGCCACCTTGTCAAGCACAGCAGTATTCAGCAGACCGCTGCGCCGTATGCCTTCTATCTGCTCTGGAGTCTTGATTAAATCACGAGACGGGACCAAATGCCCTTTGTTCTGGTAATAAAGTACCTTTTTGTCCAGCTCGGTCAATTCTGTGCCCTTAGGCACCCTCCAGTTTAGCTTCTTCCTTTTTACCATAATCTTGATTCGAATTAAAATCTACCTGCAAAGGTAGAAATTTCTCGTTAAATCAAAAAGCAACCGACAAAATTTGATAATCATACTTTTCACGACTGCGCTTTCGACCATAATAAAACAGTTTCCAAACTTAATTAATGCCTTTTGCGTTTAAAAGTAAAAAAAGGAAAAGAAAAAGTTGAAAGTTTGGACAAAAATCGTTTACTTTGCCTATAAAATTTGAGCACCTTGATTTAATATTAATTAAAACCGAAACAAAATGAACAAAATTCAAATTGGCGAACATGCAGGCATTGTCTGGAATAAATTAAAAGACAACCGCCATTGGGAGTATGACGAACTCAAAAAAGCGACAGGATTGACCGACAGAGACCTTAATGCAGCCATCGGCTGGCTGGCACGCGAAGACAAAATCGATTTTGACATGGACGAACATGGCGATAGGATTTTCCTGACAGTCAATGTCTATATCGGATAAATTTAAAAATGAAGAATGAAGAATGAAGAATTCTTTGTGGGAGAAGCAGTTCATCATCCTCAAAGAATTCTTCTATTCTTAGAAGCTGTTTTGAATTTCTCCAAAAAGTTTTTCTTGGCTTGATGTATCCGTTTGCGTGTGTTTTTCTTGACCTGGTGTATTCGTTTGCGTACAATAATTTCAAAACAGTTTCTTCTTAAATGATTTTATTCACCGTTATGTCAGGAAAATCCTGCATGAACATCAACAACAATCCTTCTTCATTCTGCCGTTTTGCCTTGATGGTCATGCTTACGCTGTATACCACCTCTCCTCTCACGAATGACTCAGACATTTCATACGATACCACAATGTAGTTTTTCGAATGAAATGTAGCCGACACCCGTTTGATGGCATCCTTATCACGGGCAGAAAACTCTACCATCAAATTCCGCAAGCCTATGCTTTTAAAGAAAAAACTCAGCACTTCCAGTCCTAACAAGACCAAAACCGTAGCAGCAATGCCAATGCCATACATTCCTGCCCCGATGGCAAGCCCGATGCCTGAAGTGGCCCAAATGCCTGCAGCCGTAGTCAGTCCACGCACAATCTGCTTTTGCAGGATAATGGTCCCGGCACCGATAAAACCGATACCGCTTACCACTTGTGCCGCGATGCGGCTGGGATCGAGGCGGACCAAATCACGCTCCAGCACATCCGAAAACCCATATTGCGACACAATCATCAACAATGCACTGCCTAATGCCACCAGAAAATGTGTACGATATCCGGCTTCTTTCGCCCGATACTCACGCTCCAATCCTATCAATATGCCCATTACGCCTGCCAAAAACAACCGCAGGGCAAAATCCCAAGCTAAATCCATATCGACACTTGCATTTTATTCCACCAACTCGTAACTGCTTACCTGAATCGGCATATCTAAGTTATGAAGTATTTTTTCCAACATGATGCCTTCTAAATTATTATATTCGTAGCCGAATGTAGCACGAATACCCTGTAAAATAAACTGAGTAGCACGGTCCAGCGCTATAGGAAGGCTGTCTCCCTGCATCAGCGAACCGGTAATGACACTGGTAAACGTATCGCCCGTACCGGGATAATGAGCCGGCAAATACGGGCAAGTCACTTTCCAATAACGGTTCCCGAAACGGTTATAAGCATATACAGACGTAGAATGCGGATCATCCTGCACCGGCACACTGGTTACGATGACAATACTAGGCCCTTTATCCGACAATGCTTTAAGCGCATCCTTCAGACCGGCATCACTCATTTTCTCTTGAAAAGGTATATCAAGCAGGCGGCACAATTCGGTCATGTTAGGGGTAATAATATCAGCAAGACAGATTAATTTCTTCATTTCAGTTACCATTTCCTCTGTTATGCCTTTGTAAAGGTTTCCATTGTCACCCATAACCGGATCAACCACAACCAAGTCGGTAGAGCGGCGGAACTTCTGAATAAAATCTTCCACAATCTGAACTTGCTGTGGAGAACCAAGGTATCCCGAATAAAAAGCATCAAAACGGATTTCAAGCTGTTCCCATTTTTCAATGATACGGACCATTTCGTCAGTAAGATCGAGGAAAGAATAAACAGGATACTGCGTATGGGTGGAAAGAATAGCCGTAGGAAGCGGACATACCTGAAACCCCATTGAAGAAAGAATAGGCACAACTGCCATAAGCGATACACGTCCTACCCCGGAGAGGTCATGTATTGCAACAATCTTTTTACTTTGGTTGTGAAACAGCCGTCCGCAAGGATGGTTCTTTATTGGCTCTGCATGGGTCGCGACTTGTTTTTTACGCTTATACTTGTTTTCTTTTTCCCATGCCATCTTCCGTGCCTGATAAGACTCAAATTGTTTCTCGATGTAGTTGTCTGCCATAAGTAAATCCAAGAATTGAAATTAGTTTTATGAATGTCCGCATTTTGCCCAATTGCTTGTAAGAGCATATCGCACACGCTTTTTTGAAAGCTCCGCATGGATAAGCCGGCGCATTCGGACGCATGCAGCACGCCTCTACATTGGTCATTGCGGACATTCATATTAGTTTTTGCAAAGGACGTTACTTTTTGTGTAACAAACAAACTTTTTAAATTGAAATTAAGAGCCTGTTTTGAATTTCTACAAAAAAATTCTGCTCGTCTTGATTATCCGCTTTCGTGTGTGCTTCGGGCGATTTCTGTTGACACCACCATATACATAAACCCCTACGGTGCGAAGCACATAATTGACAGCATGAAGAGCACTCATTAAATATAAATGTTTATCTTTGCACACGAAACGATTTTAAGACTATTATTTTATGAATTACAAATTACTGGTACTCGATTTGGACGGTACGCTGACCGACTCTAAGAAGCGAATAACAACATATACGCATGACACACTGATAGAAGCCCAAAAACAAGGAGTGAAAATCGTTCTTGCCTCAGGACGCCCCACATACGGAGTGGCGCCGCTTGCCAACGCATTGGAACTAGACAGATACGAAGGGTATATTCTCTCATACAACGGTGGTGAAATCATTGACTGGAAAACCGGAGAAGTGATATATAAGAAATGGCTGGACAACGATGTATTACCTTATTTATATAATTGCGCCACAAATAATAGATTTGCCATAGTAACATACGACCACGAATTTGTATTGACAGAATCCCCTGATGACGAATACGTACTGAAAGAAGCCTTGCTGAATGTAATGAAAATAAAAAAGGTAGACAACTTCCTGGAAGCCATTCCCCGTCCCATCACGAAGTGCCTGATTGTGGGAGAACCGGAACGCCTTGCCATATTGGAAAAGGAAATGTACGAAAAGTTAAAGGACAGAATGGGAGTATTCCGTTCGGAACCTTATTTTCTGGAACTGGTGCCAAAAGGCATTGACAAGGCACAGTCGCTCTCGGTGCTATTGGAAGAAACAGGAATGAAGCGGGAAGAAATGATAGCCATAGGAGACGGATTCAACGACCTGTCAATGATACAATATGCAGGCCTCGGCATAGCAATGGCGAATGCCCAACCGGTAGTACGTGAAAATGCAGATTTCATTACGTACTCGAATGACGAAGACGGTGTAGCCCACGCAGTAGAGAAATTCATCTTCAAGACGAAATAACAAAGAAAGGAATTGAAGATAATCACATACCCAATGAAGATATATTAGAAGCTGTTTTGAATTTATCGTGCGATGATTTGGGATGAGTTTTTGAGGCATTTTTGCTTCTGTGATGAGGAAGATAGCGGGCTATCTGACGAAGAACAGGAGCGGAAAGGACCAAAAAATCGCCCAAAGCACACACGAAAACGGATACATCAAGCCAAGAAAAACTTTTTGGAGAAATTCAAAACAGCTTCTTAATTCCCCCTACAATATATCTTCATTAGCTGTTGCAGTTATATCAAACTATTCATGAAGTTATCTCTGCCTTGTATATCCATTAGCATAAGTGCGGAAGTCCATCCCGGCAATCCGCCCTTACATTTCATTTATTCCGTTTTCGGTTTCCGGTCGAAAAATGGGTTTTTCGATGATGCACTGACAGGAATGGCATAAACCTGCCTGCATCCATCTAACCAGTCAAGCTGCTGTGCAGCCAGTCCTGCCGAAAACATCACACGCGTATCTACCCGATGGTCGGCAGCAACAGAACAAGCCGAGCCAATCGCTATCCCAACATCTATACTGTTGATGGCACAAGGAACACCTTCCTTACGCGAAGCACAAGTTTCGTATCCGCAATGTCCGCAGTCAAGTCCTTGCGGCTGTTCGCGCGTACCGATGAGAATGATGCATTCGGCATCCAGAATATTATCTGCATCACGCAGGAAAAACTTAAGCCCGTTTTCCTCATACATCTGCTTCATCGTATCAGAAAGGATGCGGATATTACTTTCGGTCACCATCGCAATCTCAATAATATCAACCCCCTTGCCCTTAGGCGCAGTGCGTGCCGCCACCATCATCTGTTGGGCTATCTGTAACACTTCATCGTGGCGACTGTCTCTCTCGTTCAGAATCATATTACTCGTGAAATAATGTTACTGACACTATATTGACCAGACTTTAGAGCCAGTTAGTATCTTCTAACACGAATCTAAAGCCTGGCCATTCCTTATTTATTTCAAGATATCCAATTGCTTGAAACATTTTATCAGTTTCTCGATTGCGAAATCGATTTGTTCTTTTGTATGGGTTGCCATCAAAGCAAAACGCACCAATGTATCTTGAGGAGCACATGCAGGCGGGATAACCGGATTGATGAACACGCCTTCATCGAAGGCCAGCTTGGTAACTTCGAAAGTCTTGTCGGTATCACGCACATACAAAGGAATGATTGGGCTCTCTGTATCACCGATTTCGAATCCGGCATCACGGAACGACTTCAAGGCATAGTTGGTAATCTTCCACAAATTTTCCTGCCGTTGAGGTTCTGTCTGCAAAATATGCAAAGCCTCTATGGCAGCAGCCGTTGCAGCAGGAGTATTGCTTGCCTGGAATATATAAGAACGCGCATTATGACGCAACCAGTTGATTGTATCCTTATCCGCAGCCACAAATCCACCGATAGAAGCAAGCGATTTGCTGAATGTACCCATAATGAGGTCTATATCTTCCGTAAGTCCAAAATGGTCGCATACGCCACGCCCGTTTCTACCAAATACTCCTAACCCGTGAGCCTCGTCTACATAAACAGTAGCATTATATTTCTTTTTCAATCTGACAATCTCAGGCAAATTGGCCAGGTCTCCTTCCATAGAGAACACACTGTCAACGACAATTAACTTAATAGCATCCGGTTCGCATTTTTGAAGTTCACGTTCCAGCGCTTCCATGTCATTGTGTTTGTATTTTAACTGAGTAGCAAAAGACAGACGGCGTCCGTCAACGATAGAAGCATGGTCGCGGTCATCACAAATGATATAATCACCGCGTCCTACCAATTGAGGTATAACACCCTCATTAACGGTAAACCCGGTAGAGAAACATAACGCTTCGTCTTTCCCGATAAATTCCGCCAATTCCTTTTCCAGTTTTATATGGATGTCAAGCGTACCATTCAACAAGCGTGAACCTGCACATCCTGTACCGTACTTACGGGTAGCGGCAATGGCAGCATTGATAATACGTTCGTCGTGAGTCAATCCCATATACGAATTTGAACCGAACATTAGTACCTTTTTCCCGTCCATCATCACTTCCGTGTCTTGAGCACTGTCTATTTCACGGAAATAGGGGTAAACGCCTCGTTCCATATACATTTGAGGCGTTCTGAATTTACTCAATTTGTCTTGTAATAGTCCCATATTCTACTGTTTGGTAAATCTTTCTGATTTACATTATTTAATAATAGCCCTGCCATTCCATATCGGCAGATGTTACATAAAAAGAACGTGCAAAGATAATAATTTTAGCAAACTTAATAAGATGATAGTACAAAAAAAATGTTTCTTTCGACATTTATGCTATAAAAAGTGATGTTCATAAACAAAATAGTCTTATTTTTGTTCTTTAATTGAAGAAATGGATTTCCATTTGCGGACATTCATTATAAGAAACCAGCAGAACTATCATGAGCTCAAAACAAAGCATACAGTTTATAGTCAACCCAATATCAGGCACGCACGGAAAAGAATTTATCCTACATCTGATAGACAAACATATCGACCGAAACCGATATGATTATATAATACGTAAAACCGAATACGCCGGACATGCCAGCGAACTGGCACGACGGGCTGCAGAAGAAAAGACGGATATTGTTGTGGCTATTGGAGGCGACGGAACCATCAATGAAATAGGAAGATCATTGATCCATACTGATACTGCTATGGGAATCATCCCATGCGGCTCGGGCAATGGACTGGCACGGCATTTACATATTCCAATGACACCACATGGAGCCATTGAAACGTTAAATCAAGGTTTTATAAAAGACATCGATTATGGGATTATTGACCACCACCCTTTTTTCTGTACCTGTGGGGTCGGGTTCGATGCATTTGTCAGCTTAAAGTTTGCCGACTCGGGTAAAAGAGGATTACTTACATATCTGGAAAACACTTTGCATGAAAGCCTGACCTACCGGCCTGAGACGTATGAGATAGAAAACAGTTCGGGAACTGTAAAGTACAAGGCATTTCTAATAGCCTGTGCCAATGCTTCACAATATGGCAACAATGCCTATATTGCCCCACAGGCTTCATTAACCGACGGTATGATGGACATAACCATTCTGGAACCTTTTACCGTACTGGATGTACCGGCATTATCTTTTCAACTCTTTAATAAAACAATCGACCAAAACAGTCGCATCAAAACACTGAAAGAAAAAAAAATTACCATCCATCGCCGCAATGAAGGAGTTTTTCATTTCGACGGGGACCCAATGATGGGAGGCAAAGACCTGACAGTCGAGATAATACACCGTGGACTGAAAGTGATAGCACCTGAAAAAGGGCGGACATATACCGAACCGTTCAGTGTGTTACAACATTTTACCGACTTTATCGGCACCCGGCCACTCACCTCTACTATTGCAGAAAAGCATCGAAAGCTGTTACAATTAAACCAAAACTTGTTGCGAAGATTATCGAAGAAGTGAAATCTGCAAAGACCAGCCCATATTCCACCACAGAAGCCCATGCCCAATACATTGCGGGTATCTCCTGTGGTGGTCTTAATGCACAAAATGTTTCAAGGCGAGAACAGCTTTGATTATCCCCGGTCAAAAAGCCAAATAAAAATCTTTGACCAACTGAATAAAATCCGGGCTGTAGATGCGAGGCTCGGATTCTATAACCAATGTATCTTCTTTACAGGGAAGAATATTTCTGCTTAAAGTAAGCAAAACACGTTTAGGAGATATACCCGGTCTGGTCTGTACATCCGTCCGGCACATTGGATACAAATACCGTCCGGCAGCTAAATCAATAAAATGCCCTGACACTTCGAAAGGTAAGATAACTGAAAAGCAACCATCATCCGTCAAAAGACGTATCACTGCATCTAACAAATCCTCAAACGAAAGAGCGCCTGTATGTCGCGCAGCATTCCGCTGGCTATCAGAGCAATAAACCTGCTCACGAAAATAAGGAGGGTTTGATAGGATTGTATCATATTTTCCTCCTTCAAATGCTGTAATATCTGCCTGTCTGATACTTACCCGTCCTTTCCAGGGTGACAATGCTACATTTTCACATGCTTGCTTCGCAGCCTCGGCATCAATTTCTACACCTGTTACTTTAGCACGACAACGCTGAGCTATCATCAACGCTATCAGACCGCTTCCTGTACCTATATCAAGCACATTCTGAGAATGGCTGACATCGGTCCATGCTCCTAGTAATACACCGTCCGTACCTACCTTCATGGCACACCTGTCGTGCCAAATTTCGAACTGCTTGAATCGAAAGAAAGGATTTCCCATAAGCTAACTTTTCTAATTTTCGTCAAAAATAGATAAATCGCCTCTCATTTCAGCATGAAACACAGATTTATTTCACGTATTTGCAACTTTTCTGTTTTCGTATTCAAAGCAGATTGCTTAACTTTGTACCCGTTTTGGGATATTTATTAAACAAGAATAGACAAACCCACAATTATGGTAAGAAGGAAAAAAATAGAAATGGATATGAATGCAGTCTCAGACGAAGTGTCAATGGTAGCCGAGATAAGTGCAGAGCCAGAACAACCTTCAGTCGATGAAGTAAACAAAGAAATGCCTATTATGACATTACGTAACATGCTTATGTTTACGGGAATTGTCATGCCCGTTACGGTAGGCAGACAGGCTACACTCAAACTTGTGCGTTCTGCTTCGAAAAACAAACAGCATATCATTATAGCCACTCAAAAATCAGCCGAGGTAGAAGAGCCCGGAATAAATGATTTATATCCAATAGGAGTCATTGGACGTGTACTCCGAATCTTTGAATTGCCGGGAGGTGCTACCACCGTCATTTTACAGGCAAGCAATGTAAAAGTACGGTTAGATGAAATTACATCAACAGAACCTTACCTAAAAGGTAAAGTTGTAGTGGAACCGGAAAACCTGAATACGGAGAACAATGATGAATTCAAAGCACTGATGGATACATGCCTCGAACTTGCGAACCAATATGTGGACGCTAGTGACCGGTTGAGTCCAGATGTAACTTTTGCTTTGAAAAATCTACCGAAAGACCATATACTTGTAAACTACATCTGTACCAATTTCCCATTTGGATTGGAAGAAAAGTTTGACCTGATATGCAAGCCGACATTAACCGAACGGCTGTATAACTTGATACAGGTATTAAACCGGGAAACCAAGCTGGCAGAATTAAAGCATGATATCCAAATGCGTACACGCGAAGACTTAGACCGTCAACAACGCGAATATTTCCTGCAACAGCAAATCAAAAACATACAAGACGAATTAGGAAACAGCCAGGAAGATGAAATAGATGGCTTACGTGCAAAAGGGAAAACAAAGAAATGGAGCAAAGAGGTAGCTGCGACATTTGAACGAGAAGTGCAGAAACTGGAACGCATCAATCCACAGTCACCTGATTACAATGTACAGCTGACCTACCTCCAGACATTGCTTTCATTGCCGTGGAACGTATACACTACCGACAATCTGAGCATTCTCAATGCCGAAAAAGTATTGAACAAAGACCATTACGGACTGGAAAAAGTAAAAGAGCGTATTTTGGAACATCTGGCTGTACTGAAGCTGAAGGGCGATCTGAAATCACCCATCCTCTGCCTGTATGGTCCTCCGGGAGTAGGAAAGACTTCGCTGGGACGCTCCATCGCATCGGCACTGAAACGAAAATATATCCGAATGTCGTTAGGTGGCGTACACGATGAAGCTGAAATCCGGGGACACCGCAAGACCTATATCGGTGCCATGCCGGGACGCATCATCAAAAGTCTGATGAAAG
This sequence comes from Bacteroides sp. An19, assembly GCF_002160215.1. Classification (NCBI taxonomy): domain Bacteria; kingdom Pseudomonadati; phylum Bacteroidota; class Bacteroidia; order Bacteroidales; family Bacteroidaceae; genus Bacteroides; species Bacteroides sp. An19. The sequence goes on from NZ_NFKD01000006.1 coordinate 59,312, forward strand.
CTGAATCGTCGAATCCGGTCATCATCCTCGATGAAATAGATAAAATGGGAAACGACCGTCAAGGAGATCCTGCATCAGCAATGTTGGAAGTGCTTGACCCTGAACAAAACAATACATTCCACGACAATTACGTAGATATGGATTACGACCTTTCGAAAGTGATGTTCATTGCCACGGCAAACAACCTGAGCACTATTCCGACTCCTTTGCTTGACCGTATGGAACTGATTGAAGTAAGTGGATACATCACCGAAGAAAAAATAGAGATAGCCCGCCGTCATCTGATTCCAAAGGAATTGTTGGCCAATGGTCTGACCAAAGAACACGTAAAGTTCACCAAACCCGCCATTGAGTGTATTATCGAAAACTACACCCGTGAAAGCGGTGTGCGTGAGTTGGAAAAGAAAATCAGCAAAATCATGCGCAAAATCGCATTGGAAATTGCCAGCGACAAATTTACCAGCCAGCACGAATTGAAACCGGAAGACATCAAAAAATACTTAGGCACACCTGAATATTCGCGCGACAAATACCAAGGAAATGAATATGCCGGCGTGGTGACCGGACTGGCATGGACTGCCGTGGGAGGAGAAATCCTCTTTGTGGAAACCAGCCTGAGCAAAGGCAAGGGTGAACGACTGACCCTGACGGGAAATCTGGGTGATGTAATGAAAGAATCGGCCATGCTGGCACTGGAATACCTGAAAGCCCATTCATTCTTGCTTGACTTGCCAGATGGTATTTTTGAAAACTGGAACATTCACGTCCATGTGCCCGAAGGAGCCATACCCAAAGACGGACCGTCGGCGGGTATTACGATGGTAACCTCACTCGCATCAGCACTGACCCAACGGAAAGTAAAAGCCAACCTAGCCATGACAGGAGAAATTACTTTACGTGGAAAAGTACTTCCGGTAGGAGGTATCCGTGAAAAAATCCTGGCAGCAAAACGTGCTGGAATCACCAACCTCATCCTATGTGAAGAAAACCGGAAAGACATTGAGGAAATACAACCGCTCTATTTGAAAGGACTGACATTCCATTATGTGAAAGATATAAAAGAAGTACTTCAACTGGCACTGACAGACGAAAAAGTAACAGACGCAATCGACTTCGCTGCCATCATGAAAAAAGACAAAGAAAAAGAAAAGGAAGCCGAAACGCATACGACAAAATGAAATTTGAATTACAATATACAGACCCAAAATCGAATGCACGCGCCGGCCTGATAGAAACCGACCACGGGCAGATAGAAACACCTATATTCATGCCCGTGGGCACCATAGGCAGTGTGAAAGCCGTTCATTTGCGTGAACTGAAAGAAGATATCAAGGCTCAAATCATCTTAGGGAATACGTATCACCTGTACCTGCGTCCCGGACTGGATGTTCTGGAAGCAGCCGGAGGCCTGCACAAATTCAACGGATTCGACCGTCCGATGCTGACTGACAGCGGAGGATTTCAGGTATTCTCCCTTTCGGGCATACGCAAGATGCGGGAAGATGGTGTAGAATTCCGTTCGCACATTGACGGGTCAAAACATCTTTTCACCCCTGAACGGGTAATGGATATCGAGCGTACCATCGGTGCCGACATCATGATGGCATTCGACGAATGTACACCCGGCACTGCCGATTACGAATACGCCCGTAAGTCAATGGAACTGACGCACAGATGGCTGGACCGCTGCATCACTCGTTTCAATGAAACTGAGCCCAAATATGGCTATAACCAATCACTGTTTCCCATTGTACAAGGATGTGTATATACCGATTTGCGCAAACGTTCGGCAGAATATATCGCCTCGAAAAATGCAGACGGAAACGCCATTGGAGGACTCGCCGTGGGAGAACCAACAGAAAAAATGTATGAAATGATTGAAGTGGTCAATGAAATTCTCCCAACCGACAAGCCTCGTTACCTGATGGGCGTAGGCACACCGGTCAACATTCTGGAAGGCATCGAACGAGGAGTAGACATGTTCGATTGTGTAATGCCTACCCGAAACGGAAGAAACGGTATGCTTTTTACCAAAGACGGAATCATGAACATGCGCAACAAAAAATGGGAAAAAGATTTTTCTCCTATTGAAGCAGACGGTGCCTCCTATGTGGACACTATGTACAGCCGTGCCTACCTGCGCCACCTGTTCCATGCACAAGAACTGCTGGCGATGCAAATTGCATCCATCCACAACCTTGCTTTCTACTTGTGGCTGGTCAGTGAAGCCCGAAAACACATCATCGCAGGCGACTTCTCTACCTGGAAGCCAGCAATGATAAAACGAATCTCTACCCGCTTATAAAAAATACACACCGATGAAACTGACCGAAAAACTGAAATTAAGGACACGACTGCCGCATACAATGCCGAAAAAAAACATTGTTCCGACTGGTTTGAAAAGTATCTTCCAGCAGAAATGGCTGAAACGTCTGGACCGATACATCATTGTCAAATTCTTGGGAACATACTTCTTTGCCATTGCCTTGATTATTTCCATCGCAGTAGTGTTCGACGTCAATGAAAACATCGACCGTTTCATCAACAACAAGGCTCCGCTGAAAGCCATTGTCTTTGACTATTACCTGAACTTCATTCCCTATTATACCAACCTGTTCAGCCCATTGTTTGTCTTCATTGCCGTAATATTCTTCACCTCAAAACTAGCAGAGAACTCGGAAATCATCGCGATGTTTTCTACCGGCATGAGCTTCAAGCGACTGATGGTACCTTATATGATTTCGGCTGCTATCATTTCAGCTGTCACTTTTGTGCTAGGTACAGAGGTCATCCCTACTGGGAGCGTCACACGACTGAGATTTGAAGAGCTCTACAAGAAGAAAAAATCAGCAGATTATGCACGAAATATCCAACTGGAAGTAGACACAGGAGTGGTAGCCTATATGGAAAGGTACGAAAACTACAACAAAACAGGCTACCGCTTCTCGCTCGACAAGTTCGAAGACCACAAATTAGTATCACACCTCACAGCACGCCGCGTGACATACGATACCGCATCGTACCACAAATGGATCATCCGCGACTACATGATCAGGGAAATGCGTGGAATGAAAGAAGTTATCACACGGGGAGAACGTCTTGACTCCATCATTAAAATGGAACCGCAAGATTTCCTCATCACACGCGGCCAGCAAGAAACAATGACCAGTCCACAACTGCGCGAATATATCCGGAAGCAGAAACAACGGGGATTTGCCAACATCAAAGAATTCGAAGTGGAATACCACCGACGGATAGCTATGTCGTTCGCTGCCTTCATCCTAACAGCCATCGGGCTTTCACTTTCTTCGCGGAAGGTGAAAGGCGGAATGGGACTGCATTTAGGTATCGGACTGGCATTGAGTTTCTCATACATCTTGTTCCAAACCATATCAGCTACCTTCGCCATCAATGGCAATATGCCACCGGCCATTGCTGTATGGATTCCGAACATTTTATACTTATTTATTGCTATCTACTTGTATCACAAAGCACCGAAATAAAGAGATAAACGTTATATGAATATTCACAAATAGCCCATACAGGAGCGTATACATACGCCCTGAAGAACAAATCAGGCAAAATGTGGATATTCATAAAACTCTCTATACATGGCTGAAGACAAAAGAAATAATATATGTTATGCAATGTTTTCTAATGACGCAATCAGCATCCATAATAGGCTAAAAAAATTATTCCCGTAAAACTGTATGAACTATATGCCGTCATGTGCTGATATGATGGAGTTCTCTATAAATATATCTTTTACAGCCTGAAGCAGTTTCTCTTTTTCAAATTTCTTCAATTTGCCCGGATATTTTAAGATCTTTAAAAAATCTATAAATGAAAGGGCTAAAAATTTGAGACATTCTTCTTTCGTAGTCAACCTAAAATAGCCTTCGAAATCCACCACAAAATCTACCGTGAGGCATTTATACATTCTTACTTCAGGAGTTACAGAACCCCTAAATTTCAAAGTTTTATCTTCATAATATTTAGGACGACGTGCTTGAAAGAATTGACTGAACTTAGGTGACAAGCATATAAGGCCTATACATATTTCTCCCACTAAATCAGAATTAAATCTAAGTAATCCTTTTGATAGTACACTCTCAAATGCATAGAGTGCATCTTTATAGAAGCTAAAACTTGAAAGTTCTCTGGATATTTCTATTGCAAATGTCGTTTTCATACCTTGTTATTTTAATAGAACAATATACAAATATAATCGTTTTTTCTAATTATATAAAAGATGGTCTATTGCGTTTATTACCAGAAGGTAATTGTCCATTCTGAAAAAAGTACCAATACAACATTATTTTTTGAGACAACCTTGTAATTACTGTTGCATATTGAAATGCATTATAAGCCGGCAGTCAGATATTTATTTGATAATAATTAGTATATTTGCTTGTAAAATAGTGCCACTTTAGTTAATGAATTGAAGTGGCCACAATTAAATACTATAAATCTTATGGAATTTAAAAACATTGTAAACGATTGGCAAAAACAGTACCCCATTTTGTCTCCATATACGCCTTCAACCTTATATGCAAAAGCAGATATAATTTTAATAGGGCTGAGATTAGATAAAGTGATGTCTGATACCTATCGGTTGATATTAGAAATTCTTCCTTTATGGGTACAAGAAAAAAGAAAAATCAGTATTCCTGTCTTTTTTGTAGAATTATTCGATAAAGATGGGAGACAATTTTTTATTAAATATCAATTGCATAAGTACTTATTTGAGGCAGCTGCCGAATGTGCAAATCAACAATTTGGTCTCATTTTGCGAGAGAGCATAAGGGTAAATGATATATTCCGGTTAATTGATTCTTTTTCATCCACTCTTAGACCCAAGCATAATCCTATTGACTGGCATCGCTTGTTTGAACTTAAATTAGCTTTGGCTTTCTATTCAGGTGAAGCAAATTTAATTGATACAGTAAAAGCAGAAATAGAAAAGGAAACGAAATATTGGAATGAAAAGGAATTTAATCACCTGTTTATGAAATCTATAAAAGAATGGAAAAGTGATTTATATCAGAAAATGGGAAATAGAGAAACGTTTATGAAACAAGTTCAGTTAAATCTGGATAATAAAAAAATATCCAAATTGAAGCAAATTCATATTTTATAGTGCCTTGAGAAACTGCTTTGAATCTCTACAAAAAGTTTTTGGGGCTTGATGCATTCGTTTCGTGTGTGCTTTGGGCGATAAATACAAAACAGTTTCTGAGCATTCCAAACACCGCTTCTTCAATAACTTTATTGCCAACCCGCTTTCTGCCATAGCCGCATACTGCTTCTTTGAAAAGAAGCCCACCATTGACTTGTGTTTTGCCAATGACGGGCTACCGACTATGTTTTGAACTTATATCCTTACATTATGTCTATACTTTTCATAATACAAGCACCGCCTACAGCTATAAGCCAAGATACAAGCCGCATCGTCTCAGTCTATTTCCTGTTTCAAGCGTTCCATGTAGGCATCTATCCGGCGTAGTTCGGCGGGGATGTTGATGCGTTGCGGACAGTGGGGGCTGCATTGGTTGCATCCGATGCAATGGCTTGCCTGCCGCAACTTCGGGACACTGCGGTCGTAACCGACAAGGAAGGCGCGACGGGCACTCCGGTAGTTCGCATCCTGTGTGCTTTCCGGGATGTTTCCCTCATTTAAGCACTTGTTGTAATGGAGCAGGATGGCAGGTATGTCAAGCCCATACGGGCAAGGCATACAATATTTGCAGTCGTTGCAGGGAATGGTGTCGAAGCCCATCATCAGCGTGGCGGTTTCTTGCAGGAACGCGAAATCGTCTTCCGTCAGCGGCTTCAAGGGAGAGTACGTGCGCAGGTTGTCCTGCAAGTGCTCCATGCGTGTCATGCCGCTCAGCACGGTGTGGACGCCGGGCAGGCTTCCGGCGAAACGGAACGCCCACGAAGCCACGCTCCTCTCGGGCTCGCGCTGCTTGAGGCGGGCAAAGATGGTGCTGGGTACGTTGGAAAGACGGCCGCCCAGCAGCGGTTCCATAACGATGGCAGGAATGTTCCGCTTCACCAACTCGTTGTACAGATATTCGGCATCGGTATTCCTCGGGTTGATTTGCTTGGCGTATTTCCAGTCCAGATAATTCAATTGAATTTGCACAAAGTCCCATTTGTATTCATCGTGCCGCGAGAGCAGGTAGTCGAACACCCGCACATCGCCGTGATAGGAAAAACCAAGATTGCGGATGCGCCCTTCCTTACGCTCTTCCAGCAGGAAGTCGAGGATGCCGTTTTTCATGTAACGGTTCTCGAACTCTTCCATACCGTCACCCATGCCGATGCCGTGCAGCAGCAGGTAGTCCAGATAGTCTACCTGCAATTCCTTCATCGAGTTGCGGTACATGGCGATGGATGCCTCCCGGCTCCAACTGGAGGGCGCGAAGTTCGACAGCTTGGTGGCGATGAAATACGAGTCGCGCGGATGACGGCTCAAGGCGATGCCGGTGGCGTGTTCCGACTTGCCCCGGCAATAGGCGGGCGACGTGTCGAAATAATTCACGCCGTGGGCGATGGCATAATCCACCAGTTCGTTCACCATCTCCTGGTCTATCTCCTCATTCCCCTCACGGGCGCTGCGGCCTCCCACAGAGGGCAGGCGCATCATCCCGAAGCCGAGCAGTGACACGCGGTCGCCCGTCGAAGGATTCGTGCGGTACGTCATTTCGCCCGTGGGTTCGGCTACAGCAGAAGCTTTCTTTTCGCTGTTGGCGCATGCCGAAAGTCCGGTGACAGCCACGCTTGCCGCGCCCAGCTTGAAGAAGTCGCGGCGAGAGATATTTTTCTTCTGTTTCATTTTATTTCTTGTTTATTGATTCAACGATAATCTTAATCCTGCCGGATTGGGACTGATGACTGAGTCGACAGCGCTTTTCCTGACGGATTAGGGCTGTCCCCGGATGTTCTCATAGCTCGCTGTGCATCGTATGTCCTTCCACATAGATGGCGCTGAACGGTCGGGCAGGGCACAGGTTTTCACACGCGCCGCAACCGATACACCGTTCGGTATTGATGACCGGAATCTTGACCGAGCCCGAGTCACTGCTGTCCGAGGGAATCATCAGTATGGCTCCCGACGGGCAATGGCGGGCACAGTTGCCACAATCCACGCCATCGGTCAGCGGAATACAGTTCTGTTTTATCCATACGGCGTGACCGATGCGCGTGGACGATTTTTCGGCAACGGTTATCGGACGGATGGCTCCTGCGGGACAGGCTTCGCTGCATCGGGTACATTCCGGACGGCAATAGCCACGCTCGTAGGACATCTCGGGCTGCATCAGTCTCGTCAGGTCGGTGGAGGGGCGGAGCACTCCATTGGGACATACCGACACACAAAGTTGGCAAGCTGTACAATGCCGGGCAAAGTCGCGTGCGCTCAAGGCTCCGGGCGGAACAATCGGTGTGGCACGTTTGGGTACCTTCTTGTCCTCGATGACTGCCAGTCCGCCGTCTACTTTCTTCTCCTGCGCATAGATTGCCGATGTAACGGCAAGCACGGCTGTGGCAGATAGGAAACTGCGGCGGGAAGCCCCCTCAACTCCCCCCGATGGGGAGTTTGGAGCTTCTATTTTAGAAGCCTCCCCTTCGGGGGAAGTTTGGAGGGGCTTGAGAGGTCTGAGGGGCTTAAGGTTGATGGCTCCGTGCCGGCACGTATCGATGCAATCCATGCACGCCACGCAACGGCTGTAATCCACAGTGTGTTCCTTTCCGTTGATGCACGCCGCCTTGCATTTTCGCGAACACAGTCCGCAAGCGTTGCATTTGTCCGTATCTATGGTAATCCGTAATAACGAGAAGCGGGAAAGGAAGCCGAGTATCGTCCCCACCGGACAAATGGTGTTGCAGTAGGTCCGTCCGTTGCGCCACGCCAATACACCTATTATAATAAGGGTGAGCACGGCAATGACAAACGTCGGCAGGCTTTTCATCCACACGTCCGTTTCGTAGAAGGCATAGCTGTCTGCCCGTTCGGCAACGTAGGCGAGCAGGTTGTTCCCCCAGCGGTATACGGGCGCAAACAGGTTGCTTGCAATCCTTCCGTATGAACTGTAAGGCGCGAGCAAAGCGACAAACGAACCTATCCCCGCAATCAGGGCAAGAATGAACAATGCCAGTACGCTGTAGCGCAACCACGATTTGGCAGGAGAGTATGAAAAGCGATATTTCTTCTTTTTCCGTCGTCCGCTTATCCATGAAATGACATCTTGAAACACCCCTAACGGGCAGATAACCGAGCAGTACACCCGTCCAAGGACAAGCGTCAAGGCGATGAGCAGCACGATGACGCCCACATTCAGGGCGAGTACTGCAGGAAGGAATTGTATTTTTGCCATCCAGCCGAACCAGGCGTGCATGGTTCCCGTGAAGTCGAGAAACAGCAGCGTGATGAGCGTAAAGAACAGAATGGCAAGTGTCAGTCTTATTTTTATCAGCATATCGTCTTTGTTTTTATAGTTTCTGATGGTTTGCTTCCTTGATACTCCACAGCGACACATGTTCGTTGCGGTAGCGGGCGTTGGGGTTCACTTCCTTCATTTGCTTGAAGAGGATGGCTTTCTGCGGGCAGTTATGGATGCAGGCAAAGCAGAACTCACAAGCGCCTTCCGTCTTTACGCCCGTGGATGTCAGTTCGTAATTGCCACGCGGACATACCTCGGTGCAGATTCCGCAGCCGATGCAAGCATCTGTGATAGTAAAGGCATCCTGGCTATGCAGCAGGAAACCCGTTTCCGGATTTACGCCCGATGCCTGCAGGAATCCGGCATGCTGTTGCCGTTCCAGTTCCGTCACCGGTTCGTGCCAACGGCGCTGTGCAGCCAGGTCGGTGCGGATGCGTTCCAGGCTTTCGGGGATGTGCTTGTCTATCTTGATTTGCTCGTTCATATCGAAGTTAGGCAGCCAGTTGTCCACCATAATCATCGTGGTGATGTAGTCGAAGGGACACCCCGCCTTCCGGGAAACGTCGTCCCATATCTCGACGGAGCTGCATTTGCGGTTGCCGTAGGTCAGGATGGCAAACTTGTATCCGGCTTCCAAGTGTGCCTTTTTGATGAACTCCCGCACCATATTGGGCGGCATGTGCCCGTAGACGGGATAGACAATGCCGATTTCGTCTGCCTCGAACGTATAGCGGCCTTGCTTCACCAGTTGTGGGATACTGAGCAGTTCGGTGTGTTCGTCTGCCAGTTGGCGGGCTACATAGAGGCAGTTTCCTGTCCCTGTGAAATAGAGGATGATGCGTTTCTTTGTCTTGTTTTCGCACGCAGTCAGGGCCGGCATACCCATACAGGCGGCTCCTGCAACGAGCAGCCCCATCCGTTTGAGGGCGGAGCGACGGGAGATTGTTTCCATTGTATGCTTTTGTTTTAATTGGTTTTCAGACAAGGCAAAGGTACGGAACATAACCCGCCCTGACCATACACGGATTACAGAATATAGCACACATATTACAGAACGTCCCTGTTCAGACACGAAACGGTAAACCCATTTCACCGAATCTTATACCGATTTTACTGAAAGGCCTGCCGTGATGTGCTGTCTTTCAGAAGATTTCCGTATTTTTGGACAAACAAATTAAAATGTGAACAAGTATGGGTGAAATATTGGATTTGAAGACGATACATGACTACAACAAGTTTCTCGGTCTGGAGACACTGAACCCACTGGTGGGCTTCGTCGATTTCTCGAAAGTGGAAGTACTGAAGCATCGTTGTAAATGCTTTGGCTTCTATGCCATTTTCTTGAAAGAGAAAATTCATGGACCTATTACCTACGGACGCAGCAAATACGACTATCAGGAAGGTACACTGGTGTTTATCGCCCCCGGACAGGTGGGTGGCATCAACGACAACGGCGAAACACTGCATCCGCAAGGTTATGCCCTACTGTTTCATCCCGACCTTATCCGAGGAACATCATTAGCTCATAAGATGAAAGATTACACATTTTTTTCTTACGAGGCAAACGAAGCCCTGCATATGTCCGAGCGTGAGCGGCAGACTGTTTTCAACTGTTTTAATGAGATACAGGAAGAATTACGGCACGTCATCGACAAGCACAGCAGGAGCATCATTGTTTCCAACATCGAAGTCCTGCTCAATCATTGCCTTCGGTTCTATGACCGTCAGTTTGCTACCCGCGAAGCCATCAATTCGGATGTCCTCACCCGCTTCGAATCCTTGCTGGGCAGTTACTTCGACTCTACTAAACCAGAAGAACTTGGGCTGCCGTCCGTTGCCTGGTGTGCCGACCAGCTTCACCTCTCCGCCAATTACTTTGGTGACCTTGTGAAGAAGCAGACGGGCAAATCTGCCATCGAGTATATCCATTTCGCCGTTATCAGCAGGGTGAAAGACCGTCTGCTGGAAACGAACAAGACCGTCAGCGAAATTGCCTACGAGGTGGGGTTCCAATATCCGCATCACCTGAGCCGGCTGTTCAAAAAGGTGGCTGGATGTACACCGAATGAGTATCGGATGCAAGGAAAGATAGGATGAATCGGCTGTAACTCCAGCCTGTTTCATACAACCTGACTAAATTCGAATGCCCATCCAGAGGGTTCCAGTAATCCTCTTTTCAACACACATCAACTGCGTGACAAAATGCATTGCAGTCCTTGCCCAGTCCCAGTACCAGTAGGACTGCAGTCCTACTGGTACTGGGACTGGCAAAGCAGTTAACTGCCTTTACCGACATCTCCATATATTTAACCAGAGTCAATGCCGTTCAAAGAAAAGGAGTTGAAGCGGACTATTTATCCCGAAGTACCTCCACGGGTGGAATATGCACTGACCGGACGGAGCAGGTCACTCCTGCCCCATCTCAATGCATTGATAGTAAGCATCCAACCAATATGCACACCCCTTTAGCCCCCTGATTTACAGGGAGCTAAATTCTATCATGAAATAAATTTTAGTCATACTTAACATAAAAGAGCCTCTGTCAGGGCTTCATTTGCCGGCTTTCCGGTCAGGGTGAGTTCGAAAAACTTCCTGAAGAAGTCCAAGGGCGGCTTCATCTTCAGCTTGCACGTTTCTATAAATGTCAAATACGTTGCAGCTATCCGGGCGCCTGCCGCACTGCTAAAACCACCGATGCTCTTGCGCAGATTCGTGAACGGGCGAACAGCCCGTTCGCAACTGTTGTTGTCGATCTGGACGTTGCCTAAATTAGCGTATCCGACAAGCTCCTTCCAGTGGTTCAGCATGTAATTCAGGGCTTGTACCAACTTCGACGAGAGGTGAACCTGCTTCTTGTCATACTTCTCAAGCAACCCGGTAGCCCTATGGTAAAGTTCCATTAGTATCGGTATCGCCTGTGTCTGCCTGATCTTGAGAACCTCGTTCTCCGTATAGTTCCCCAAACGGATATCCAGCTCTATCTTATAGAGAAGGCTTATCAGCGTTATGAACTCTCCGGCATTCAAGTCCTTGAAGTCGTCCCTGGCGGACACATAAATCCGGCGGGCATGGGCCCAGCAGCACACGTGGGTACAACCTTCAAGCTTGTCGAGGTAGTCATAAGCAACGTAGGCATCCGTCATGACCGTGCCTTTAAAATCACCGAGGAAGTCCATGATCACTTTACGCTTGCGGCGGCCGTATAAATAGTAGCATAACTTTTCCTTCAGGTTGACGATCACCCACATGTGCCGCTTGCGGTAGTGCATCCTGCCATCATTGCACCGCACACGGACATCCACCCAGGTCTCATCGCAATAGATAGCGCTGCCTTCCTTGAGGAGTATGCCCCGGATCTCATTCAACGGGCCCGTGAGCTCCCTGGCACCGGCTGACAGCCAGTTCAATATGCTCTGGGGGCACATGTACATCTTCTCGTTGCGCAAGCGGAACATTTCACGTCCGGTGGAGATGGTATATTGGAAACGGTTCACTATCAAGTCGGAAAGCATGGACGGAGTGGCGCTTGTATGCTTCACGATGCGTGGCCTGGCATATTTGCCCTCGTCAAAAAGGATACATTTCCCTGAATCCTTCTCCTGGGGGATGAATATCGTGAACTCATTGCCGTCCTTGTCCCTGACCCACACGCCATAGTAAATATCCTCGCGGATCATGCTGATGCGGTCGATCTGTTTGGTCGGCCTCGCATCGCGGATGTATTCCAGCCCCATCTTCTTAAGCGCTTCCAGGTCACAACGGTGTTCCACCACCAGGTCGGCGTGCATCGTGTTGTACTTGCCCGGGCGCTTGGACGTATCACGCTGTTCTTTCTGTCTTTGGACGGTTGGCTGTCCCTGAGACGCAGGCGATCCCGGCGTAGTGTCTTCATCCACTCCGTCGTCATCATCCTCATCATCCGCGCTTTCTGCCGGTTTCGATTCCGGCTTCCTGCTGCCGTTCTTTATGTATTCGATCTCCGCTTCCCCCTTTGTCTTGTTCCTGCCTGAAGAGGAGGGATTGGAACCTTTCTCACTGTGTTTTCCGAAGAGGGCGCGCCTGAGTTGTTCCAGCTCACCACGAAGGGATTTGTTCTCCTCTTCGAGCTTCTTCTGATCTGCCAGACGGGACTCAAGTTCCTTCAAACGGGCCGATTCGGCTGCCAGACGCTCACCCAAGTCGCGGTTGGATTCCAACAAGACTTCTGTCGCCTTAAGCAAATCGCTGATTCTTTTCTCGTAGTCCATGACTTTAGGATTTTCGGCCACGACGGGCTGTCCCGCCATAAGGGACAGCTCGTACCGAGCCTGCATTATCATTCGTTCTATGTCTATAGGTTCCTTCTTAGCCATGTCTGCCATCTTCTAAAAACGCTACGAAGATAAGCAGTTGTCATGACATAAGCAAATCTACTAAATACTATTTAACACACTGTATATCAACCGTTTAATGACATATACAATGCTTTAATGTGCTGCAAATATGACCCCGTATGGCACTTGATGAAAGTTTCATAGGGCGCCTTTATATGTGTCATGCAGGGCTGATTTTAGACATATCATAATATATTGATACACAATACAATAACAACTTATTCAAGAGAGGAAACAGGCTTAAACTTTAAGTCTGTTTAACTAACCGAACCTTCACTTGAAGGATCATCCGGGCAATAGACTGACAGACCGCCTATCTTCTTGACCACCGGACAAGAAAGCAGGGCTACCAGATACTTCCATTCCAACACATATATCGGGCGTATGTCGTCAAACTCCAGACGGACAAAGCTCTGACAGTCCGAGAAACGCTGGACATAAAGTTGCTGCTGACCTTGCTCGCAGCGTATTATCTTGACCAGCTTATGGTTGGAGGAGGTGAACACATAGGCGCTGCCGTCTTCGGGATCGGCACCGAGTGAACGGACCACTCCGCAGAGTTTCTCATACCCGCCGCGCATGTCGCGATAACCGGGTATATAGCGATACTTGACGGCTCCTGTCAGGCTAAACATAACGGCTTCAGTTTTTGGATGAAACTCAACAGCTCCACGTAGCTGAGACGGCGATGCTCTATCTTCATGCCGTTACTCAGACAGATGACAATGTTGTTCACGGTCACTTCCTTGCTTCCCGTCTGCGATGGTGATGGGGAGGACGACGGTTGAGGGGTATGTGGTGCCGGTGAGGAGGCTCCTTCCACAACACAATCTGCGATGCCGCCCTGCTGGAACTTCTTCTTATACCACTTCTCAAACACATGGTAAGGTACGCCGTTGGACTCAAAATACTGATGGACGGAAATGCCTTTCGTTACACCTTCTGTGGTAAAACGATCCCAAAGAATCTCAATGTCTTTACTAGTTACTGCCATATCTAACGTTGTTTAATTTGTTGAACATGCCGCAAAGATATGGAAGTTCGGAAAAACTAGCTAACATGTGGTTGGATGCTTACCAAGAAACCGTTATTTCCAATATTTTCAGGAGTGTAAATTATATAATCCACACTGTCTATTGTAAATTTCATTAAGGGTAGTATATATATACCTGAGTAATCATATGAAGATATGAAGGCTGTATAAGCGGTATGATTATCTGTTGTAGTAATCTGCAAAGGAATTATATCGATGTACTTAGAAGGAGTTGCTGTACCAGAAAGGTTGTTGTTATCCTTACCAAAGAATCTGATATTTTCCATGGTGGGATTTGTATCCCAACCCTCAAATCCAACAATCTTTACCGTTACTTTGCATAATCTATGTTTCAAGTTTAAGGATAAAGCAGAAGAAGTAATTTGGGTATTCACATCGGTCGTCATCCAGTCAGACCTTCTATACAAATCTACTGTGTTTTGGGACATACTACCATTTATATCAGCCATACCATTTATTTGATACCAAGTATCTTGCACATTTTCATACGTAAACTTTTCATGGGATGCATTGTTGGTATTGGGCCACCAGGCATTAACTGTGGCAGGCAGAGTCATTTCACCAAGTGCCGTATTATTCCAATTACCATTTTGGTAGGTCAAGGTATATTCAGTGGTAGTTCCGCCATAAGGCGTAATGTTCATTTTAATTTCGTCTTTGTCCTGCCACGACCAATCGTTGCCGTCATTCATAGTGGCGCGTGTAATATTCACCTGTACAGGTTGTTTTTCCTCGCTTTACAGCAGTTCGTCGCCTTCGCTGCTACACGCCGCGAAGAAAGGAAGCAGGACAGTTAGTGCCAAGCCTTGTATCAAATTCCAATGTCTTGTATTCATCTTATTCTCTTTTTTATTTCGTTATGTTAGTTCCTTCGTTCAGATAAAACGGATAGACCATATTGTTACGGTTGTTCGTCCGGATGACCGTGTAGCTGACGTGTATCAGCAATACCCCCCGCTCCGGCTGTTCCTCGAACGACACGTCCTCTAAGAGGATGCGCGGCTCAAAGCGGGTCACGGCGCGGCTGATTTCGTTGCGCATCCGCACCAACAGTTGCGTGGTGAGCGGCTCGAAGGCGTAGCGGCGCAGGGGGCAACCGTAGTCGTAGCGGCAGACCCGCTCGCCGGGCGCGGTGCTGAACAGCACATGCAGGCTCTCGCGGATGTCCTGTTCGTAGCGGGACAACTGTACGCCTGTGTCGGTCAGGACGGGCGGGAAGCTCCAGCCCGTGCCGAGGAAGGCGTCGTTGCGCAACAAGGTTTTCTGTTCGTCCATATCGTTTTATCCTCCTATCATTACCGTGGGACAGCCAGCCACTATCGAGCCGCCGTGCGCCGTGGTGTCGCCCATGCGGGCAGCGGGCCTGCCGTTAATCATCACCGTTGCCGAGCCTTTCACTATCGTGTCCGGCGGGCCTACGCAGACGCACATATCGCCTACGACGGCGGCGGGCATCTTGCCTATCAGTACATTCGGCACACCGGGACCTACTACCGGTCCGCCCACGTGCGGTATCGGCGAAGGAAACGCCGGGGTCTGCATGGGGCAGGTGTGCATGTCGGTCAGTCTTGCTGCCGGTGGCATAAGTTCCTCCTTTCTGTATTTAATTCTTCATTCATCATTCTTCATTCTTAATTTATCATGACCATCGCCCCCTTCACCGTAGTCTGTCCGCTTGCCGAGAGTTCCGCCGTGGCGTTGCCCTTGACGGTCGCGCCCACTTTGGCTTGTACTTTCACGTTCATGCCGTCCAGACTGATGTCGGATTTGGCGGTGCCGCTGATTTTCGAAGTGGCGTCCATGGTGATGCCTCCCTTGGCTGTCAGCTTGATATCTTTGCTGGACGAGAGGGTGATGCCCCCGCTGTCCATCTTGATTTCGTTCTTATGCTGGTCGGTCAGACGGATGCTTTTGCCGTCATCGCTGATTTCCAGCGTGTTCTTGCCCGGCGTGGAGACGGTGATGACCTTCTTTTCCTCGTCGAACTCGATGCGCAGCTTCTCGCGGGTCACTATCGCCTTCGTGTTGTTCTTCGCTTCGAACTCGAAGGGCGGCTTATGCTTCACGCCGTAGAGCGAGCCGAGGACGACGGGATGCGTGGGGTCCTGGTTCATGAAGCCCACCAATACCTCGTCGCCGGGTTCGGGCAGGAAGAAGGTGCTCATCCCGTTTGTGGCATACATCGTGGCGACACGTGCCCAGAGCAGCTTGCTCTTGCCGTCCAGCCACGGCAATTCCACCTGTATGCGGTATTCCTTCTGCGGGTCGCCGTCCAGTTTCTTCACCACCGCAACATGTAACCCTTGTAGTCCGGGCAGGAAGCCCGCTGCCGTGGGGGACACCACGTCCGGCTCGTCGGTGATGTTCATCGGTGATACGCCTGCGCCTGCTTCGGTGAGCCATTCGTTGTCCTCGATGGTATGCGTCACCGAGCCGACAAAGAGATTGCCGCCAAACCGCTTGCCCAAGCCTTTCAGTTCAATCAGGCAGCCCGGCTTCACCTTTGCCGAGCCGTAGAAGCTGACTGAGCCTTGGTAGCGTGCCAGTCCTGCTTTCAACGCCATGCCGTCCGCCCATTGCTTCAATGCCTTTTCCTCGGTGGGCGCATCGGTCTGGAGCAACAGGCTGTCGCCCGCAGCGATGTTCTTCGGCTGGAGGTCGCCCTGCTTGTTGAGCGAGGGAGTTGCCGCCGACACCTTGACCGCCTTCTGCGTCTTCGGACTCCACGACACCGCCTCGAATTGCGTGAACTGGTCGTCGGCGGTCAGTTCGAGGTCGAAGGCGGTAAGGTCTTCGCCGAAAGTGACGGTCAGCACGGGCGAGCCGCTGACTTCGGGCTTCTTCACCTTTATCTTCTTGCCGTCGGCGAAAACAAACAGGCCGCAGGCATCGGCACGGGAAAGGGCGAAGTCCCAATCCGTACAGTAATACTGCACGAGCGTGGGATGCTGGTACTGTGTGGCATCCACATCCACGCTGCCGTAATCCTTCAGCACCTCCTTGATAATGTCGCTGTCCTTCTTCTTCTCGAAGATGCGGTTCTTGCGTCCCTGCGTGGCGGGGTAGGCGCAGTCGCGGCATTCCACCACCATATACGAGCGGAAGTCCTTCTCAGTGAGGATGCGTACCCCGATGATGATGCCCTCAAATAGCGTGTCCTGCCTGTCCGTGTCGCCCGCGTCGAAGCGTATGGAGTTGCTCGGCTTGAACAGCGTGTTGTCGCTCTCGTCGAAGGTCTGCGCGTCCATGTTCCCGGCGTTAAACTTCAGCGTCGCCTTGCCGATGCGGTTCAATGCAAGGCGCACCGAAGCGGACACCAGCGAAAAAGTGTCTTTCAGCTTGCTGCCGTTCACATAGACGGAGCAGGCAAGCACACGATCCTTATTCTTTGAGGGCGAATCAGCCATAGTTCTTTATTTTTTATTTGGCAAGTTGAGATGGAAACAAGAGTACAAGGTTTTCCTGCCTTGTCAACTCGTCAACTTGTCACCTTGTCAACTCTTTCTTAGCATCGGCATCAGTATTTTCGTCCCTGCCGGGATATTTCGGTAGCCGTTCAGGTTGTTGAGCCTTGCGACCTGTCCCACGAGAAGCGGGTCACCGTATATCTCATAGCAGAGGGCGGCAAGCGTCTGCCCCTCCTTCAGCGTGACCAGCCTTGACACGTCGGGCGAGCGTTTGGAAAAATGTGACTTCTCCTCTTTCTGGCTGCAATAGCCCGTTAGCGTCACTTTCAGTTCGGCACGGAGCGGGATGCCGTCCGGATCGAACAGGGTGTATTCCGTCTCCAGCGTTTTGAGCTGGCCGAAGAACGTGATGTCTCCGTATTCCACCTTGACGAACGAGGGACGGTGGGCATCGGTGTTGTAGTCGTACAGCCGTTGTTCCAGCGCGTCCACCATGTCATGCACGGGCTTCGTCTCGTCATCGTCCTCCATGGCGTTGGTTATGTCAAACAGGCACTCGAAGTAGAGCGTCTCCGGACGGTAACGCACGTAGGCGTTTGACCCGTTCAGGCTGCCCAGTTGCTTGTCCTCCGCATAGCGGATGCCTTTGGTGAGTTTCACCTTTGCCGGGTTGACGGGCAGTTCCAGTGCGGGCTTGCTCACGCTGTTGAAATCCCCGTCCTTGTAGGCGGTGACGGACATCTTTCCCATAGCTTTTTTAGTTCTTTAGTTATTAAGTTTGTAAGTTCATAAGTTGCTGTTCTATATCAACTTAAGAACTAAACAACTTACAAACTCATAAACTCACTTATTCATCTTTCGTTTTTACGTCTGTTCAGCCGCCGTGTGTCAGGCTGCCAACTTCCATGTGCGGACAGCCTTTCCACTACGCGGTTCTCTATCCTGCGGAGGACTTCCTCCGGCAATTCCGCTTCCGTGACGATGCGTTGCTCCACCACGGTGCGGACGTGAATTTCCTTGATGACTATCGGCATAGCTGACAACCCTTTTATTTCATGATACGTTCTATCCGATTACAAGTTAAAACCACGGTTTCTATGGCTATTTCACTATTCTCCGCATTCAAGTTGCTGAGAGTCCATTGTATCGGGTAGGTACATGAACATTTCCAACCTGCGACAGGTGCACCTTCTTCATCAAGTAGCTTTATTATGGCATCATAAGCAACAATAAATTTCCCTTTATCAGAAGTAAAAACTTTGTTTACCCATGTAGTGAAAGCGTCTTTGGTCCCTATTGGTACGATAGAACGCTTTAAAGTAATATTTCCAAAATTCTGTTCGCCAGGTAAAGTTACACGTACCCCAGTATCATTCAGCCTGGCTTCCCCTTTCAGCTGTATATCCAATCCTGAAACCTCGGAAAATGATACCTGAAAATGATCACCAAGCTTTTGGAAATCCACCAAAAAGTGAAAACTGACAGGAAATATATCATTCGATGCCATAACTTACTTATTTCACATTGACGCCTTCATGCGCGATGACCAAGGTCTCGATGGACGTGGTGTTGCCGTCCGACTTGAAGCCTTCCACCGTGAGCTTCTTGGGCCATGCGTTCACCGCCTCCCATGTCTTCACTGGGCTGCCCGACTCGTCCAGCAGGCTGACGGTCACCACCTCGCGCTGGATGGTGTTCAGCTTTACCTTATTTATCCAGTCCCAAAGAGCCTTGTCATCCTTGAAGATACCTTTCTTGATGGTCAGGTCACCCGCCTTTCTCAGACCAGGCATCTTCAGCTTGGTGAATACGGGGCTGTCACCCGCACGGTAGGTGATTTCCTCATACTCCGTTTCCAGTCCCGACACCTCGCTGCAAGAGATGTCGCCTACATTGGAGATGGACACTTTGAAATAAAAACTCGGCAACGGCCATGCTTGTGTACTTGCACTCTGTGCTGCTCCATTATCTGCCATAATATTCTCGTTTTAATGGGTTACTACTTATTAAATTCTTAATTATTCACTCTTAATTCTTCATTTCCCGTCAGCTCTTCTGCATCTGTTGCTGGAATGTAATCTCGATGAACTCTGCCGGACGGCTGATGGCCACCAGCACGGTGATACGCAGGATGCCCTCCAGTATGTCGTCCGCCGTCATGGTGTCGCCCAGCCCCACATGCACCTCGTATGCCTCTTCGGGTGTCGAGCCGGCAAGGCCGCCGCGCTTCCACACGCTGCGCAGGAAGTTCTCTATCATGCACTTCATGTTGATCCATGTGTTCGCGTCGTTCGGCTCGAACACGTAGGCACGGGCGGCGTTCTTCACGGAAATCTCCAGGAAACTCATCGTGCGGCGCACGTTAACGTACCGCCAGTCCTGCGAGTTGCCGTCCAGTGTCCTTGCTCCCCACACCTTGATGCCTTCGCCGGGGAAAGCGCGCAGGGCGTTGATGGCCTTTCCGTTCATTGGCATGTTCAGGTCTGCCTGCTCGTTGTCGGTAATGTTCCTCGACGGTTTGTCCGCACGGCTGACGGATACGTTCGCTGGAGCTTTCCACACGCCACGGCTGTGGTCCACCATCGTGTAGATGCCTGCCATGGCAGCCGACGGGGGAAGCAGGTTCAGGTAGTCCTTGATTTTCTTTGCCAGCAGCTTGTAGGCGGGCAGGTTCTGCAGGAGTGCATTGTGGATTTCCTTGCGCTTTACCTTGGACTGTTCGTCCGGCAATGTATCCAGCTCAGTGAAGGCGTCATTCACATATTTCACCAACGGATGCGTTTCACCTTCCTTAAGCCCGGTCTTGTCGACGATTGCGTCAAGATCCAAGTTCTTGTCAACGCGCATCACATCCTCGGTTATGTCGTTGTCCGACAATACCGTTGTCTCCAGCCACGGATAATAAGCCGCCCCATACGCCAGGAAGTTGCTCCCTATATTTGTGCGGAAGTCGTCTATCTCCACATCCTTGGGCACATCCAGGATGGCAAAACGGTTGTTTGCCGCACAATGGGAAAGCATCGCCTTGTAAAAGTCCGCATAGTTGCTTTCATTGATGGCTTCCGGCATGACCAACATGGTAATGTCCTGCACCTTTTTCAACGCTGGTAACACTGTGTTGTTCATAATCTCCTTGTCCAATTTCCCGGTTTTATAGTCACCGACGGACACAATGTAGCAGGTACCGCCTCCATTGGCGAAGAACATCACGAGGTGATAATACAGCGTACAGTGTGTGTTCTGCAATTTCGCCTGAAGGTATTTCCCATTTTCGCATTTCACGGATACTACCTTGTCTGTCTGGTTGGCTGGTTGGCTGTCTGTCACGGACACTATGTAACTGTGTACCTGCGGTTCGCCGAAATACTTCTCATATTCCGTCATTGACGAAATTCTTACAGGTTTCTCAAGTAGGGATTCCGTTCCATCCAGGGCTTTCTTCGTAAGTCCGATGAATACCGGGATGGCGGTTTCGGCTTCCACAATCGAGTTGCCGAAGGCGTTTTGCTCCTTGATGTAAACGCCCGGTGTCTTGTATTCTCCCATATCGTTATATTTTTAATTCTTCATTCTTAATTCTTCACTCTTCATTTCCCATCAGCTCTTCTGCATCTGCTGCTGGAACGTTATCTCGATGAACTCGGCGGGGTGTGTCACGGCCACCAGTACGGTGATGCGCATGATGCCTTCCAGAATATCATCGCCCGTCATGGTGTCGCCCAGTCCCACATGCACCTCAAAGGCTTCTTCGGGAGTAGATCCGGCAAGTCCGCCACGTTTCCACACGCTGCGCAGGAAGTTCTCTATCATGCACTTCATGTTGATCCACGTGCCGGCATCGTTCGGCTCGAACACGTAAGCGCGGGCGGCGTTCTTCACGGACTCTTCCAGGAAGAGCAGGGTACGGCGCACATTGATGTACCGCCAGTCCAACGAATTGCCGTCCAGCGTCCTTGCGCCCCACACCTTTACGCCTTCGCCGTGGAACAAGCGTATCACGTTGACCGCCTTTCCGTTCATCGGGGCGTTCAGGTTGGCCTGTTCGTCATCGTCAAGGTTTTCCGCCGGACTGTCCACGTAGTTCAGCGATACGTTCGCAGGGGCTTTCCATACGCCACGGCTGTGATCCACCATCGTATAGATGCCTGCCATCGCCGCAGAAGGGGGCAGCAGGTTCAGCTGTTTCAGTACTCCTTGAATGGCTTGTTTGTAGAGGGGCGAAGCGTTGTATAGGGCTTGATGCAAGTTTATCCTATCCGTCAGGTTGTCCTTGTTCTGCAATCTGTCCTTGGAATACAAAACGACAGTCAAGGTAACCTCCGAAACCGTACCATTATCTTTGGTCTGTTGCAAATCGATAATTTCGCATGTGTCCTTTATATCTCCCTCATTATTAGTATTTCCCTCATTATTATCAACTTTTTCCCCATTTTCATTAACATCAAATATAAGGTCTTTATCAGTATATTCTTTTTCTGATGAATAATCTTCAAACTTGAAAGTATATTCCAATTTGTCATCTGGAAAGGCAACTTTTTTCCCCTTCTCTCCTGTTTTCAGTTCGACTGTCTCTTTCTTTCCGCAAAAAGATTGTATTATCGAATAGAAAGCAGCATCCATCTTTCTCAACTGCTTCATATAGAGAAATTTAAAATTCTTCCATACAAACATATCCCCTGTCAAATCCCTGTCACTCAGAACTGTGGTGTTCAGCCACGGAAAATATGCCGCACCGTAGAAGAAATAGTTGGTCACGGTATTCTGGAAATCCTCTATCTGCTTGTCTAACTGTTTATCCTTGTCACCTGTCGGCACATCCAGTATGGCAAACCGGTTGCCCATGTCGTTGCAATGCTTCATCATGTTTTGCTGAATACTTGCACAGTCATTGCTTGACACGGCTTCAGGCACCACAATCAGGGTTACCTCCCGTTCTTTTTCCAATTTCTCAAGTGCGTCTTTAACCATTGTGGAGGTTAAATTTCCATCTCCCGTTGATGAATAAAGGCCGGTTGATACCACATAGCAAGTGCTGCCACCGTTGGCAAAAAACATCTGCATCTGGTAGAAAAGGGAATATGGATGTTTGCCGCTTATGCAGAAAGCATAATTAAATGGGACATCGGATTGGTTTGCTTCCACTTTGCCGTCTGAACCTATTAAATTAAATTTTTCTTTATACTCATGGGAACGGTCAACATACATGAACAGGCCGTCTTGCAAGGTCTCATCTGGTAGTTTCTTATCTTCACCCGCTTGTTCGGGAGTGAGTCCGTGGATTTTTTTCAACTCCACTTTCAATTCCGGTTTGGGTGCCTCTCCAAAGTATTGGATAAACTCATTCATGGACGAGATTTTCCACGGCACATTGTTCAGGTCGCCATCCTCGCGGAGTTTCGCTTTCTCGGTGAACCCGATGAAGGCGGGGATGGCGGTTTCGGCTTCCACTACGGAAGTACCGAAGGCGTTTTTCTCCTTGATGTAAACGCCAGGTGTCTTGTATTCAGCCATAGCATTAAAGTTTTAAAATGTTTATATTGTTGCTTAGTTGACAAGGTATCAGTTGACAAGAGAACAAGGTCTTGAATGGTTTTACTAATGGCATCTAAAACCTCGTAAACTTGTCCACTCGTCCACTTGTTGCCTAAAAGTAGCATACCTGTCTGAGCATCTCCTTGTCTCTGCTCGTGTACCGTCCCGGTTGTGGCGGCTCCACGTGCGACAGCAGGACGTGCTTCTGTTTTCCGTTGCCCCGCAGGGCGGTCAGCCTGAGCCTGCATCCGTATGTGGTACGCATGGCTACAGGGCTTTCCGATACGGTGTGCCATGCTTCCCTGCCGTATGCCTTGCAGCGGGTGAACGGACGGAATGCCACGTTGCCGGTCGTGTCCTCCAGCAAAAGCTGTTTCCCGTCAATGCTTTCCTCCGTTTGCGGAAAGAACAGGTATTCCCATCGTTTCTTGGGGGCATGGAATTGCAGCACGGCTTCTTCCGGCTTGCCCGACCGTGCCGCCTGTATAAATTCTTCGGTCAGCCGCAAGGCGACGGCGCAGAAACCGCTGCCGATGCTCCGCTTCCGGTCTGTATGCGCAATGGCGGCGGTTGCGTCAAGCTGTCCTTCGGAGGCAGGCAACCGTAGCTCATAGCTGTCCGCAGGGCGGAATCCGGTCCAGTTGGTATATAGGACAAACATGGGGTCGGCAATGGAAAGGTCCAGTAGCAGCACGTCCTTCTCCGTGTCCGGCTCTTCCGTGAAGAACAGGCTCCATGTTCCTGCCGCTTCCTCACGGAACATCATCCCCCTTCGGCGCATCAGAGTCTCGCCCTCGCTTGACGGGCGGAGCCTGAGCGACGGACATGGGCTTTCCCCGAAATAGTCGTGCCTCACGGTGATGCGGTATAGCCTAAGGTAGCTTTCCATGCTTTCTGTCCTTTTACATTTCCACAACCGGACGGCCTGCGGTGGTCCCGCCTGCTGCCGCCTGTCCTCCGTCGATGCAGAGGCGGCGTATCTTGCATGCCACCGACGGATAATACTGCCCGCCCAGCAACGTCCACATGTTGTTCAGGTCCTGCAGGGTCAGGTTGACGATTTCTATCGTGTACCATGCCCCGCCCACCTCAAACTTCGGCACGGACTGGATGAAGCGCAGGGTGTCGGCAAGCAGGGAGAGCGATTCCGCGTATTGCCGCTCGTCGAACACCGCCGCCAGCATCACGTTCAGGTTCAGCAGCAGGGGAGGCTGCATACGGGCATACCCTTCCTCCGTGCGTTGCACCGGGGCGGAAATGCCGCCCGATGTCTCCCTTTCCACGTTCAGCAGGCTGACAACCATCTTGCCCGGCTTCTCTTCCGTACCGTTCCCGATTTGTTCCACCGTGGCAAGACCCTCCGGACGGTTATGGAAACGCGAGAGGTATTCTTCCAGCAGCGTGGCGTATGTGGTCAATATCTTGCGAATCATAGTATAATAGATGTATGGTACTTACAAAAATAGTGATTTATTATGGGAAATCTGCCTCTTCCGCAGACTTTTGTCACTTGATGCTTAGCTTTACCGTTTTCACCTTTCCCGGAATGATGGTCAGTCTTGCCGTGCCGTTTTCGTTTATCTCCACATGGCTGTAGCGGGCTTCTATAACCACCTTCCCGTCCAGCATGATGATGCCCCACTGATGGGGACTAGCTTCCACGGCGCAATAGTTGCCTACCGGACTTTTGATGTTTCTGTAAATGGGCGGCACGATTACACGCCCGTCCATTTGCAGCCCCCATTTCAACCCCGACTTGAACGGCACGGCGGTTTTCAGTCCGTCAAGCCGCTCCTTGCGCTTTCGATTCTCCTTCTGCCGTTCTTCTTTCTTGCGTTCCGCCAACCGTCTCACGGCTTCGGCTTTCAAATGCGGTATTACCACGTCGAAATCCTCCTCCTCCGTCTTTGGGTGTTCGCTGGCAATGTACCGCTTCCCTTTTCCGCCATTCTCCACAAGGTAATACCTCCCTGCATGGTCCTCAATGACGATGTCACCACCGGGCAACATCCCGCAATAATGATACCATGTGTCATGGTCTCCGGCGAGCAGGCACACGCAGTCGTACCCCCATAAAGCGTCATCCTCATTGACTTGCCTGCATCGGGGCGGTGAGTAATAGTCAATGATGAGCACGTAGTTCCCGTGGGATTGTATGTACTTCCAGCATTTGTACAGTTCCCGTGTGCGGCTGTAGTAGACGCCGTCCTCCTTCAGCAACTGCACGCCGCCGTATGCCAGCACATCGGGCTTCTTGGTGAACAGATGTCCGCTGTACAAGTCGATATACAGTTCATTGTTCCTGTTGTCCGTTACGGCAAGAAGTCTGTCATCCAGGAATTTGGCACCTTTATGACCGGTAAGGTCCATCATAGTGTTCCCGTGCCCGTCCACCACGGCCAAACGCATATCCGTCCGTCTTACGATGGCAAGGTCCTCATGGATGTCAAACACCCGCACGAATTGCGGCTTGCAGGCAATCACGCTTCCACGTTTCAGCCCGTACAACCCACTTGCCGCTTCTTTATAGGCTTTCAGACAAGCCTTGTTGTTTAAAAGGAAGGATTCTTTGTCAAGGTACTCCATGAGGCCGTCGTGCGACACCACCAGCTCAAGTCCGTTGTCTGTCGATATAGGAATGGACTGCGCACGGTCACGAACAGCCATCCCGATGCGGTGTACACTGCCTTTACCCGCCAGCCGTCCCTCGAACATCGCCTGCCAGTCACGGTAAGATGTTGGCAGACCGAACAGGCGGTAAAGCCCCACGTTGTCGATAATCATGCAGCTTTCCTTACCATCCGTCTTTCGCAGTCCGCGTCCCACCTGTTGCAGGTACTTGGCAAGTGAAAGGGTAGGACGGGCTAATTGAATGAACTCCACGTCAGGGCAGTCAAACCCCTCGCTGAACACATCCACGTTCACCAACACCTGTATCTTGCCTCCCTTGAAGTCCTCGACAAGTTGTTTGCGCACTTTTGCGGGTGTCTTGCTGTCAATGGCAACGGCATTCATTCCGTGTTCCTTGTAATATTCCGCGATGTGCCGAGCGTGGCTGATGCTGATGGCATACACGATGCCTTTCTTCCCGTCGGCATATTGCCGCACGCTTTCATACAACCGCTCAATGCTCGGTCGTCTGTTCAGCACGGTGTCCATTTCCTTCACTTGGAAATCCCCGTCCGCCCCACGTTTCTCCAGACTGTTTATTAACCGTTGGTCTTCACTGTCCGGACGAATGGACACATAGTCAAAAGCCGAGAGCCACCCTTGCCGGATGAAGTCCGCTATGCCGTCCGATGTGATGAGCGTGTCAAACAAGTCCGTGAATCCCTTGCGATTCAATCGGCAGGGCGTGGCGGTCATGCCGAGTTTCTTGGCATTCGGATAACGCAGCCACAGTTCTTTGTAAGTACCGGCAAGGGTATGGTGGGCTTCGTCTATCACGATTAGGCTTGGCTTTTCGCCCTTCACGTCATCCCAATGCCTCGACAGCCACTGGATGGACATCACCTTTACCCGTCCGTCTTCTTTGGATATGCCATACTGTGCCACAGTCTCCTTTATCTGCTCCACAAGTTCCCTGCGATGGGCGACAATCCAGACGCATTGGCTTTGCTCCTCTTTCAGATGGTCATAAATGACAGAAGCAAGCAGGTGTGTCTTTCCTGTTCCTGTGGGCATCTGCACCATTAAGGTTTTGTGTATCTGCCATGCATCAAGTATATGCAACTTGATTCCCATCTGGTAGGAGCGAAGACCAACAACAAAAGCGGGACGCATATTTTATTACAAATAAGTAAGAAAGGCTAAATTCCAAGATACTCCTGTACACAATCAAACATATCAGGGTCAAGTTTCATGTCATTGCGATAGTATATGTTCAGATTGATACGGGTCTTGAACATCTGGTTGTCCACAGAGAAAAGGTATTCATTTAGAGCAATCAACTCCTGTATCAACCATTCATGTTTTTTTGTCATCCACAAACACAGAATAGTGCATGAGTTTTCATCGCACGTTTGGTAAGGTTTTCCACCGCATATATGTATGGTAATACAATGATCACTGAGTGAACACTTACGACATTTACACTTTTGAGCGTTTACGATTGTGGTCAGTTGTTGAAAATTCAAATGCAAGTCAAAGTTGATGGTTTCGGTTATCCGTTTTTCCAGCAATCCGCCGTTATCCTTATTAGGTATGTCATATGTTGTTCTCAATTCCATTCTGTCTGTAACCAAATGAGAAATCCAATGGAATTTTGACGTTGGAGACAGATGAGTCAAGTTTTGGCGCAATAGATGATAATTTACTCTGTCGTTCGCTACATCCATTAGGTCGGCAAGCCTTATCAACATCATCAAATACTTCAAGCTTACAGTGTCTTCCTTGGCACGCGACTTTAATCCATACACATCCCACACATCATTACCATGACTTTCTGAGACGTCGGCCACGAACGATAATAGTGTAGGTTCAAGATATGACAGCAATGTATTCGAGCGTTCTCTGATGAACTTGGCACTGTCATGAGCATGATTTTCCCTAACCTCATTCTCAAAATAGTCATAAACCTTGTTGAAAATGCTTACAATGAAAATTCCCGCTTCTTTCATTCTTGAATTCTTTCGGTCTTCCAAATTCAGTTTAAAGAAAGATTGGGTCTTTTTTTTCATTTCTGCCATTAACTCTGAAATCAAGATTTCATTCTTCCCTTTTGCTGAACTTAACCCGCCAAGGTCAGGATGTATCACCATACTGATGTCGTGCAAATAACAAGCGAGAAAGAGTATATAGTAGTCCACATCTTTGAGCGCAAAGTAGTCTATCCGGTTAATCAGTTCCAACGACTTGTTGATCAATGTCACTGCATGTTCTTCGTTATGCAGCGTATATGAGTTGAGAAACTTAGACCCGTTATACCACAATCCCTTTATCAAACGGTGTGTGATTATCAGGTCATCAACCCATTCAGGACGCTTTACTTGCATAATAAATCTATTGAGTACGTCCAGCAGCCCCATGTCAATGACCATGCGATTGGATACGTCATTGTCATCAATATGGTTTACGAAAGCCTCAAATTTTTCCAAATCGAAGTTTCTGTTTCTCAACATGGCTAATATTCTCAGCTCCGTGTAATGTAGTTTACGAGAATTCTGCTTCGTAAATGTAAGCGAGTCTGATGGCTGGACCCCGATTATTTCCGAATAGAACACATTGAGAATTCTTCTCTTATATTCTGTTGAAGCCATCATCACAAATCGGGTGAATGCTTTTCCTTCAAAGCCGTCATCCATCATCTTGTAAATATTCAAATCTGATTTTTTTACCAAGAATTCACGGCAATTATTCATTTGTGCATCATGGGTCAGTTCCTTCAAACCGCAGAAATTCTCTTTTGCCCAGCGCACAAGATAGGTGTAAAAATCGTGCTTGAGGGATTTCATCAACACAGCCGCTCTTACATCTTTGTTGAAAAACAGGCCGCTTTGCTTTGTTTCGTCATAAATGTCGGCTTCTTGTAGTATTGATTTTTCAAAACCCTGTACATCATGGCAAAGCCCAATAGCTTTTTCTTTGGATACTTTCTGAATGATCAACCTGTATTCAGATTGGAATATATCCTCGTCATTTTGTTCAAACCATCCTGAGATATTTTTACTATTGGATAATTGCCTGTTTTTGAAATCCTCAATCATTCCGTCATTTGGACCACCTTTTTCCTTTATCTTAAGCAAACGGTTTCTATATAGAAAGAATTTTTTGAATCTTCGTAATATTTTCAGCCGTGAGGAAACAAAGTTATTCTTTTTACCGTCTTTTTGCTCTTGCTCTTTCAACTCTTTTATTTCAGCAGCAATAATCTTGTCCAACGCCCTCAACTTTTCCAATGAAACTTGGTCATCAATCTCATCGATGTTCCAAGTCAGGTTTGAAGTCATGGATACTTCCCTCGCCAAATCCCCTATAGACCCATAACGTGTGTCAGCTGAGTCTATTGGTGTAAATACACTTTTACCTTCTTCATGAAAAGCTATCTCATAGTTTATTTTCTTGTGAAATTCAAGATAGTTGTTTGGCACATATTTGTCAATGTCGCTCGGTGCTCCTTCTGATTCACGACACCATATTGCCACTTCTTCATTTAGCTTCTTAATTCTTTCATTGAATTCATTCTCTTCCAATGCTGCTTGGATGTATATGACTGAATCATCCACATAAAAATAAGCATCACCCCTGAAGCATTCATCCTTCATTAGAATGTTCTTTATCTTTATCATGCACAAGTTACCGAAGAAATACGATTGTGGCAGTCCCTGTGGTATTCCGCAATTCATATACAAGCCGTTGTCTGTCGCCTTGCAGCCATCTGGGTAATAGATTTTACTCCAAGGTTCTATGTTTTCTTTCTCCACATGAAAGAATAATAGTTTGGATATGGCCGTTTTCAAAGTGTCCAAATCATCCTTGTAAGTTAACGACAGTTTGTCCACAATATAATTGTAAAGCAGCTTTGGAGATATGGATGGAAAGAAATTCTTGATGTCCAAGTTCACCTCAGTCAGGTAATTGTGGCTTTTCTGGTATGTTCGGCAATGCTCAATCACATTTTCCGTGTATTCCTTGTATTTTGCCTGCCACTTATGAAACAAGTATTGGACATTCGTACTGGGAATATTTCCATAAAAATTATGCGGAACCAACTTTGACAAATCGGACAAGCTGCGTCTTCCTCTCATGTAATCATCCTCATACATTAGTGGAATCAGGATACTTACCATGCAAATCAGGTCTATCAGTCTTGCAGTGTGCAATGGTCTGAATTTCAACTCTCCTTTCTCTTCATCGTATGATTTCAATTTGAAAAACACTTTTATGGTGAATAGGTCATTTTGATTGGCAAAGAGGTTCTTCAGCCGTTCTGAACATAGACCTATTACCTTTTCAACCAAAACCATATTGTGTTTATCAGACAGGGCGTAATACAGTTCTAAGTCGTTCTTGGCAAGAAGTTCTATCACACGGCCATTCCCATCCGTTATGGATACAGGCATGTCAGTGTCGAGCAGTCCCTTGTCAAACACGTATGATTCCAGACAGAATATCGCGCTGTAAATATTCTGTTCATCCAATATCCTATCCTTTATTGTAGAACCATTCATTTTCTCCATTGCTACAGTCCAAAGTTATCCCTTGCTTCTTTTACTTTCTCGCACAGCTTGTCTGTACCGTTTTTATAAGAACAATCGCATACGACCAATATGGTTTCTTTAACCATTACCGATACCTTATAATAGCCACGCCACGCATGTGTTAAATTATGGAAGTGTTCCCATAGCATTTTTGTCCTTACGCATGGGACTTCATCTGAGTAAGCCGCATCCACGAGACCGTCAAACACTACATGCACGTCTTGTATGCCTTGCAGTATACCAATCAAGGCTTTTACATCCCTGAATACAAACTCAAAAAAACGTTTTGCACCGAACAGAAAAGCCGCATACTTGTCCAATTGCTTTCTCATATAGCTCCAGTTGCGTTTAAATTCCGGATTGGAAGAAACATGGAAAGTATAGCCGAACAGTAATTCGTCATTTTCAACTTTCTCTTCTATAAGTTTTTTGCCTTTCTCTTCGTCACATTCCTTCCCACTAAGAATCAAATCAGGTACTTCCAAATATAAGATGGTCTGTAGAACCTTCATTTTATATTTGATGTCGCGTTGCAAACCCTCTTGTTCCTTGAGAGAGCCTTCTGCATTCTCCGGTACTGTCAGTAGGCTGTTTAAGAACATCTCTTCGGTGAAAAGGTTTTCCGGTTTCTCCGGCATTGTTTTCTTGTCATTCTTTCCCATGACTCATCACATAATATTCGCTATAGTCTTTGATCCCTTTTGGTAACCGCTCCTCTTTCAGTATCGCATAATGGTTGATGAAAAAACGCTTTAGGGCGGCGTAAGCCTTTCGACCGGAATCGTCCTGGTCCGGATACATGTGCAACTTGAATTTGGACAAATCCATTAAATCATATACTGGCAATATCGAGGCACTCGGTATCGCTACGGCATTCTTCCCTGCAGACAACAAGGCTAAACAGTCAGTGATACCCTCGCTGATGTAAAGCTCGTCACCGTAACTCATATTGTTGACAATAGGCATATTAAACACTCTTGTCTTTTGTGCAGAGATGAATTGGAAGCGTGGGGCATTCTCGTTGTTGCCAAGGTATCTTGACTGCAATCCGGTCAGCATACCTTCCTTGTCATAATATGGAAATAGAAGGCAGGGGGTAAACATGCGAAAATACATTTTGCCATTTGTTTCTGAAACAAGACCACTCTCTTTCAGCATCTTTCCATCAAAAGTGTTGCGAAGCCTGTCCACCAAGGTTCTTGAATTTTCTAATGAGACAATATTCAGTTGTCTAATGATATCAGGGTTTAACTTTCTTTGTTCATATAGAAACCGTACCCCAGATTCCATTAAGGTACAATTATCCAATATCCATTGTGCGATAGTTTTTGAGAAAGGATTTTCTTTATTAGAGGTGTTCCTTTTCGGTCTTTTTATGGGCTTCTTTTTGATGTCTAATACCCTAATGCCACCGTCTACATTGATATTGAACTGTGTACCTAACCATTGGCAGGCTTCCACAAACCCAATCCCGGCATATTCCATCACAAGATTTATGGCAGTTCCACCTCTGTTGCAGACGAAACACCACCATTTTTCCCTGTTCCTACCCCAAAAGTGGAGACTGGGATGGTGATCATCATGCATAAAGCACAATGTCCTATGACTTATCACGTCCATGCCAAGTCTTTCAGCCACATTCTCACACGAAAGTGCATTTAGACGTTCTAATAAACGATTAGGTATCTTGTCCATGTCATATAATTTTTATTTCGATCACCTGCTTCAAGCTACATTAATCTACATTCAACGATGTTATGCACACTAACACCCGCCTCAATCTTCTCACAACGTTAAATTCCCATGCTGGAGTGAACATACTTCATAGCGTAATCAAGGTTAACTTTGTGTATCATTGCAGGTTACATGTAGCTGTTCACCGCCCTCATATTATTATAGTCAGTCAGAGATTGGAAAAGATGTCTTTCATTAAACACAATGGCACAGAGAAATATATAAAAGAGTGAGCAGAGGCCACTGAGCCAGTTTCTTTTTTCTTTGTGAGCTTTGTCCTAACAGAATATATCATTGATACCTTTGTATGAATCGCTATTTTATACAAGATAATTATGTAATTCTTTCGATGATTTGGCAGTTTCACTTCAAGCACACCTTGAAATAAACTCCACCGCTAAAATACTTGCCATCGTTCAGTTCTGCCACAAGGTTGATTCGGTCTTTCCAGATGGAATACGTGCCGCCAACGTTAAAAGTACGTGAATCATATTCTGCCATCAGGTTCAATCCGTTCACTGCCTTATGCCAAAATCCCTCATCGGTCAAGTTCGGTCTGAAGTTCAAGCCGCCAGCGGGACTGTTCTTATGCTCCACTCTCAATCCCCTGTTCCAAATGAATGATAGGTGTACTCCAAGCGTACCTATGTTTTCAAAGCTGAAGTGCTTCGTGCCCGCAAGATACCACCGTGTAAACCAGCAGTTCCCTCCGTTGCTGTCACGACTGCCTATTCCGCCTCCACCGGAGTTTTCATGCGTGCCAGGGTCATTTGCGCCAAATACAATCTGTGGTGTCCATGACTTCCACCAGCCTTCTTTCCACAACCGCAGACGGCCATAGAAAGCACGGTCTTGGTTGGAATATTTGCCCCAGACACTTTGCGGGAAATAAGTTGAGCCATGTTCGGCGTAGTTGATGGTGCAGGTGTAACCCACCTCCAGCCATGGGAAAATGGTGATGTTTAAGAAATAGTTGAACGTATATTTCACTTCGCTACTGCTGAAATAGTGCAACGGAGTAAGGTGAAGTACGTTACCGCCTACCATGACTGTATTGTCACGTTGCATGTCGGCTGTAGGAGCATGGAGCAGTCCTGTTGTCCCATACATAGCCTGAGCATGGATCTTGCCTCCCATCACAAGGAGTAAAAGGAAGAATGTTATCGGCCATGTTTTCTTCGCAGACCATGATGTAACTATATTTATTGCATTTGAATAAAATGCACATTTACTAATAAATTTCATTAGAGGAGAGGTAATATTACGTTATTGCCTCCCTCTAAATAGCGTTTATTTTAACTTGACTCTTATTTGTGAACTATCTGTTCTTATACATCTCGTCGTAATATCGTTGATAGTCACCGCTCGTCACGTTGTCCATCCATGCTTGGTTGTCCAAATACCAGCGGACGGTTTTCTCGATTCCTTCTTCAAATTGCAGGCTCGGTTCCCAGCCAAGCTCACGTTGCAACTTGCGTGAGTCGATGGCGTAACGCATGTCGTGCCCCTTGCGGTCGGTCACGTAGGTGATGAGGTTCATGTCTTCGCCCTCTTGTCTTCCAAGCAGGCGGTCAACTGTCTTAATCACCACCTTGATGATGTCAATGTTCTTCCACTCGTTGAAGCCGCCGATGTTGTAGGTATCAGCTATCTTGCCCTTGTGGAAGATGAGGTCGATTGCCCTCGCGTGATCTTCGACATACAGCCAATCTCTTACGTTCTCGCCCTTGCCGTAGACAGGCAACGGTTTCCTGTGGCGGATGTTGTTGATGAAGAGAGGTATCAGTTTTTCGGGGAATTGGTAAGGCCCGTAGTTATTTGAGCAGTTTGTCACGATGGTCGGCATACTGTATGTGTCATGGAAGGCGCGGACAAAATGGTCTGAACTTGCCTTTGACGCAGAGTAGGGAGAGTGCGGATTGTATTTCGTCTCCTCCGTGAAGAACTCCGTGCCGTAAGCGTGGTGATGCTCCGATGATGCCTTTGTGGTGAACGGCGACTCGATTCCCTCGGGGTTGGTCAGCTCCAATGCGCCGTAAACCTCATCTGTTGAGATATGGTAGAAACGCTTGCCCTCGTAGCCTTCGGGCAGACTTTCCCAATACTCCTTTGCCGCCTGAAGCAGCGTCAGTGTGCCGATTACGTTTGTATGCGCGAACGTGAACGGGTCCTTTATCGAGCGGTCGACGTGGCTCTCGGCGGCGAGGTGGATTATTCCGTCAACGTTGTATTTCGCCATCAACGCCTTAACGGTCTCATAATCGCAGATATCGGCCTTTACGAATGTGTAGTTCTCCTTGTCCTCCACATCCTTCAGGTTGGCAAGATTGCCCGCATACGTCAGTTTGTCGAGGTTGATGATGTGGTACTCGGGATATTTGTTCACGAAAAGGCGTACCACATGGCTTCCTATAAATCCAGCTCCGCCGGTTATGATGATGTTTCTTTTAAATTCCATGTCGTTTATGTTTGGTTGATGTTATTGTTTTAGGACATTCATGTTCTTTATGCAGACTTTCAGAGAGTCCGTCCAATATGGTATCTTCATTCCGAAAGTTTTCTTGATTTTCGTCTTGTCGAGAACCGAATATGCAGGGCGTTTAACAGGACTTGGGAATTCATCGCTGTGGCAAGGCTCTATGTCGCTGGCCGAATGTCCTGCAAGCTCTGCAATCTTTTTTGTGAAGTCGAACCATGAGCAGACACCCTCGTTGCTGAAATGGTATATCCCCCGTTTTGAATATCCGTCTTTCGGGTATTCCTTTTCATAGTCTGCAAGCACGGTCTTTATTGCAACAGCAAGGTCGTATGCGTATGTCGGAGTTCCAGCCTGGTCGAAAACAACGGTCAGCTTTGGCTTGGTTGCAGTAAGGTTCAGCATCGTCTTTACGAAGTTGTGGCCGAACTCGGAATAGAGCCATGCTGTCCTAATGATGACGTAATCACAGCCTACGGCCTCAATATTATGTTCACCCTCAAGTTTTGTCTTGCCGTAGACTCCCGTAGGTGTTCCCTTTTGGTCTTCCCTGCAAGGCGTGTTGTAAGGGTCGCCGCCGAAAACATAATCCGTGGAAATCTGCACGAGCAGTCCGCCGACTTCTTTCATCGCCTCGGCAAGTATCTTCGGGGCATCGGCATTCAGCCTGTGGCAAAGTGCCTCGTCACTCTCTGCCTTATCGACGTTAGTGTATGCGGCGCAGTTCACGATGCACTGTATGTCTTTTTCTTTCACTATTTTCCGTATTGCGTCGGCATCGGTTATGTCCAAGATTGTCGTTTCGACACCCTCAACCTCGACTACATCCGTGAACGTATAGTTGTCGTTCGTCTCTTTGCTGATGATGCGCATCTCGTTGCCAAGCTGTCCGTTTGCGCCTGTTACCAATATATTCATGATGGCATTCCGTTATTTTGAATAAACAAAAGGAGATTCAAAGTCTTTCAACAGCGGATGTTTCGTATCCTTTTCGCTGAGTATTGCATGTTTGGTCGGTATGCGCCAATCAATGCCCAAGCTATCGTCAAGGATGCTGATGCCCCCGTCGGCTTCGGGATGATAGAACTCATCGCATTTATATTGGAATATTGCCGTCTCGCTCAACACGGCAAAACCATGCGCAAACCCCTTCGGGATGAAGAACTGCCGGTGATTATCCTCGGTCAGTTCCACAGCGACATGTTTCCCGTAAGTAGGCGAACCTTTGCAGATGTCAACGGCAACATCCAGCACTTTGCCTTTTACGCATCTCACCAACTTTGCCTGCGTGAACGGCGGACGCTGGAAATGCAGCCCCCGCATCACGCCATACGAAGACATACTCTCGTTGTCCTGTACGAACTCCACGTGACCGACTTTCTCGTCAAACTCCCTTTGCGAGAAGCTCTCGAAGAAATAACCACGGGCGTCTTTGAATATGCGTGGCTCAATGATTACCACGCCGTCTATTGCTGTTTTTATTACTTCCATATTCCTTAATATTCTAAATTCTTTTCCAATGAATCTTCTTTCTCGTCAAGAATCGAAAGCAAATACTTCCCGTAGCCATTCTTCAGCATCGGCTGTGCCACCTCACGAAGTTTGTCCGCCGTTATCCAACCTTTGCGGTAAGCGATGCCTTCCAGACAGGCAACCTTCAATCCCTGACGTTTCTCCAATACCTCAATGAATGTCGATGCCTCTGATAATGAATCATGCGTACCTGTGTCAAGCCACGCGAAGCCGCGTGCCATGGTCTGCACTTTCAGTTCATGAGCTTTCAGGAACTCCTGGTTTACGGTCGTTATCTCCAGTTCCCCACGTGCCGACGGCTTGATGTTCTTTGCGATATTGACAACCTTATTAGGATAAAAGTACAATCCTACAACGGCGTAGTTGCTCTTCGGATGCTCCGGTTTCTCCTCGATGCTCAGACAGTTGCCGTCCTTGTCAAACTCCGCCACGCCGTAACGCTCAGGGTCGCTCACCCTGTACCCGAATACCGTAGCCTTGCCATTCTCTTCGGCATCAACAACCGCCTGTTTCAGCATTTCGTTCAGTCCCGCACCGTAGAAGATGTTGTCGCCCAATACCAGGCAAACACAGTCTTTCCCGATGAACTTCTCCCCGATAATGAACGCCTGCGCCAGCCCGTCTGGTGACGGCTGCTCGGCATACTCGAACTTCACTCCGAAGTCACTGCCATCGCCCAACAGCCGCTTGAACCCCGGTAGGTCGTAAGGAGTAGAGATTATCAGTATCTCCCTAATGCCGGCAAGCATCAGCACCGAAATCGGATAATAAATCATCGGTTTGTCGAAAATCGGTATTAACTGCTTACTGATTCCCTTGGTGATAGGGTACAACCGTGTACCGCTGCCACCGGCTAAGACTATTCCTTTCATAAGATTTGATTTTATGTTGGTTGTTTTCGGTAATTTACACTATCTTTGTGTCCTAAATAATTGAGTAAAAAATGAATAATACATCAAAAATATTACGTTTAATTTGCGCTTACATATTAGTTCTTATACTAATACCACTAGCATTTATCATCAAATTATTCCGCAAATAACACATATTATTCTCTGAACGGATTTTTATACAAGCCCAGCAACTGTATGGTAAAATAATAGAAGAATTGCATATCATCCACAAAGTATCGTTTAAACATCCTTTTGGGTTCCATCAAAAAGCGGTAAAACCATTCCAAGTATAGTTTTTGAAATATTTTGGGGGCACGTTTGATGTTTCCCGCTTCAAAATCTACCGTTGCTCCTAACGCCATCCAAATACGAACATCAGGCATCTTGTCCTTATGACTGAATATCCATTTTTC
Organism: Bacteroides sp. An19; assembly: GCF_002160215.1. NCBI lineage: Bacteria > Pseudomonadati > Bacteroidota > Bacteroidia > Bacteroidales > Bacteroidaceae > Bacteroides > Bacteroides sp. An19. The sequence continues at coordinate 96,373 of NZ_NFKD01000006.1, forward strand.
TTGTTTGGGGCATCCAACTCCGACCAAAACCACATTAGCTCCGCTCTTGTTTATCATTTCATAGATAGCCTTGTTCTCATCATCCTTTTTCTCAAAGCCGTATGATGGAGAGTATGCTCCTACGACTATCTGTCTCCCCACCTTTTCATTGATGCGTTCCATTGCCTTTTGTGCCACTCCATCCATTGCGCCAAGCAGGAAAATCTTGCAATCTGGGTCATTCTTGTGGTACATATAATAAGCCGTGAAAAAACTGCTTCCAGGAATAGCTTCCGGCAAAGGATGTTTCAGCAGTTTGGATAGCAAGTAAAGAATCTTACTGTCGCACACCACCCATTCCGCTTGCTGATAGATTTCATAAAACTCTCTGTCTCGTTGGAGTTTCACCAAATGGTCTACGTTTGGAGTGATTAGTACTCCTTTGTCCAATCGTTCAAGCAATTCTTTCTGTGTGAGCGATAGGATGTCAATATTCAATATTTTTATAGTTTCCATATTGGGGGCTTGATCATTTTTTCTAATAGGTGATTAAACTATAAGTAAGTTTGTTCATTGTTGTAGTGTTTCATTTGAGTGAAAATACCTTGCTCCACTCATACTCTTCCGTCCTGAATGTTTGGCTGAATGTACGTGCCACGCAGCGGCACATGTATGCCATTAGCAGAATGTATGCGGTGATTATGGGAAGATTGAATGGAAAAATCCAGTTTAATGCATCGGTGAAGAGGTATCGCTGTATGAGATATGATTCGAGACAAAGCCCCCCAATGAGCATTATCGTCTTGTTGCAGAACTTGTTTTTGTATATTCTCTGCAGACATTTGGCGTTACAAAGTTTCCAGATGTAATACACAATCCCGGCAAGGAATGGTAGCGTGACAATCTGCCATGGCGCCATGGCCGCGTATCGCTTTGACAATAGTTGTACTCCGTAAAATATCCCAATGCAGCCCAATAAGAGCACGCCGTCAGTCCATCGTGTTCTTACGTCCATGTTTCCGCTTTTCACATTCAAACCTATCCATGCGCCCATAAGCATCATGCCAAAATATGGAATCCAGCGGAACAAAGTCGTAATGCCATAAATGCCTTTACTGCTTGTCTCATATTTGTAAGGAAAGAACCAATAGGCCACCAACGTAGCTACAACCAACGCCGCTACAACCCATTTGAAGTGTCTCATGCAGTAGCGTTGCACGCCGTAAAGCAGTATGTAATAGACCATTATGGCCATGACAAATTCACCCCCCCCCGATTTTAATATATGTTAACTTATTAATATACTCATATCCGAATATGATCGCAATGCCCAAGCATGCAATGACAGACGGATAAATGCGACTGATACGCCGTTTGTACCAATTGTCAAACCGTTTGACGCCACTCCAAAACAGCGTGTAGCCGGAGCAGAAAAGGAACAAAGCATCGCCTATCGCGCCACCCGTGGCCAGCGATGAGTACTTTGGATACATGATGTCTGCATGGCTGTTAATGATTAAGAACACCGCAAAAAACTTCACGATGTCAATGCTTATGTCTCTTTGTTTCACCATATTTATATTAGTTTGAAAATGCTTTTCTGATATATTCCAATGAGTGTAGTCGCTCATTTCTTAGTTTATCTGCGGTTTTAGTATAATCAATATTACTGATTTGAGGCAGGGGGCTGCCTACTGGGACAATGCGGCTTTCTAAACCTAACTTTTGCAGGATGCTTGTCAGGCGGCTGTTGGTGGAATGTTGGCTTTTAATGACAGAGTAGAAAGGTTTTGAAAAGTTCACAGAGAACACCGTACCGTGGAATGAGTTGGTAACTACATATTCAGCCCTTGCGAACAAACCAACAAAGTCGGAAGGTCCGGCGGTTAATATCTCCTGAACGTCTTTTCCTGAATGCTCCGGATAGGCATCGCGGCAGATACGGACTATTTTCAGGTTGCGTTGTTTTGCAATATGTCTTGCCAATTCCAAGACATAATTACATGGCTTTATGGTAACAATATACACCAACAGATATTTTTCCTTTGGACACATGTCGAACTTAGCCACCTCAAGCCATTCATGACTGTCGAGAAGTAAAGTCGGGTCGAGAACGACATCTACATCGCGATGCAACAAGTTGCCTAACAGTTCTGATGCTTGTTGTTCACGCACCGAAAGCCATGAAAAGTCCGACAGGCATTTTTTGAATACTTCTTCCGCTTCTTTTGATATGACCGACAGACCGATGCTTGATGCGTAGGAAACTTTCTTGGTTCCCCTTTTGTCAAAGCAAGCAAGGAACGGCTCCAATGAATACCCCTTCTCATAATTCCACACTTGGTCACTGCCTATGCAAATAACATCATAATCAAAATCCGCATTATATAAAGATTTCACCGACGGATAGACTGTCTTGGTCAAACAGTTGTATTTGTCATGAAATTCATTAAACCGTTTATTGCGCAGCTTCTTATTCTTTTGATGAAACAGGCAGAACAGGTTTTGCACGATTGGCAACAACCTCACCTTGACGCTCTGCTTAAAGGAAATGGGTACAGTAAGCCTCTCTCCCTTGAAGTCATGACCGGGGTTGATACCGAACAGGAAGTTCACGACTTCCGCATCATACCCCATTTTGTGCAACTTTCTATATAGGGCACAACATTGCAGTTCTGCCCCATAGTTGTTCACATTTAATATCGTAAGGATTCCTATTTTCATGTCTGATTTATATTTTCTTCAGTTCTTGGTATATTCGTTTGTTCACAACATCATAAGAAAAGGTTTCTTTTACTCTGTCCCGCATCTTTACGGAAAGCTCTTTCAAGTCCATAGTTTCTCTAATCTGAATTATTTTCTCCGCGTATGCCTGCGGCTCATAACCGTCAACTATCAACCGGTCATCGCTCACGATGGCACGATTGAAATGATAATCGCTCACCACCGGAACAAGCCCTTGCGCCATTGCTTCATTCAGCGAATTAGAGTGCCCCTCACAACGTTCCCTTGACGGGAAAATAAAGAAGTGTTGGCTTTGCATGATTTCCTTAATTTCGGGAAATGGGGTCAAACCCTTACGGGTGATATGACTTTTTTGAGGCGATGCTTCTATCATGGCATCAATATCCTTTACATATTGCTCGCTATAACCCGAACCACCGATAATAGTCAAGTAAACATCCTCGAATCTTTGACATAATAGATTGAAAGTTTTTAGTACCACATCAACGTTTTTCTCTGGCGTAATCCTTCCGAAGTAGCAGAGGTTTAGCTTGTCTTTCGGACGTTCTGCCACAACTTCAGCAATGTTTTCTTCCACCACATAATTGGGATAATATACAAGATGTGTGTCGCTGATTTTCTTGACGATTTCCAACGACGGCATGCCTTCAAACCATGCTTGGGCTTGCAAATCCATGTTCTTCTTGACTATCCAACGGTAGAACTTGGAGCCTCGGTTGTAAAAGTCCATAAACTGTCCACCTTTCATGTAGGTGACAGACTTATAGCCCAGCATCCGTACCACACAAGTTATTATCAATTCGTAGGGAGCCAGCTTTCCGCCGTATGTAAGCATCAGGAACGCACTGTTCCTGCGGTTGCCAAACATCATGTGCCCCACGATTTTGCATAGGTCGATGACAGCAAACGATTGGGTTTCGAGGAAATGTATAAGACGCCCTTCCATGACACAACGTCTTCTCACAATAGGTGTCATCTTATAACCCATGTTTTCCAATCCCTTTATTACCCTCCGCGCCGAAGACTGGCCGCCGCTCTTGGGAGTTTCCGACATTTTACCGATGTTGCCAAACACGTAAAACTTCTTAATCATAATATGTATGAGTTGGGTTATTACACAAATCTTTTCAGCAGTCGCGTCAAATCGAATGGCAAATACCAATTGACTCTCTTCAACAACCGTTTGGCCTTCATCGCCAATCCTTGCCTGCTGTAATACAAATCCACGACATCTTTCAGTGTCTTGTTGCTATCGCGTAATCCGTCAAGCATCATCTTGCGCAGCTCCATATTAGGCTTATACACCTTTCCATAGCTCTGTTTAGCGAGTACTTCTGACATACAACTGTTCTCTGTTCTGAACAAGCCTTTGATGGCATTAAACGCTTGCATCCCTCTTTCCGAGGTGATGGCCACGGCTGATACGCCTTTTCTGTCATTCAAGTATCTTTTTCCCCAGAAGTCGCCAAGCCTGATATCCGTGTATTCCATCGTGCTACGCAGTTTGCAACTGGAGCAGGCATCATTCAGCACATGGTCTGAAAAGAAAAGAGAGTAAAACTCGTCGTGCTTCGGACTGCTGATAAAAGCCCTAACTCCCTCTACTACTACTACTACGTAGAATGTACCCCAACCTTTCACTTTGCTGCGGAATTGCACCTCGTCAAATTTTTTATTACCGACATTCCGCTTGATGGCTTGTTCGTATTTGTTCCAAACAAGCATTGAAGGGCAACCGTGACAGAACAAGTCTATCAAAATGCAGTTGTCTCTGAGGTTACGTAAGGACAAGAATTTGTGGATGGCGTAAATATGGCAGGGGAGTCCGAAGACGGCAAACTTTTCAGTCCGGATGTTCTTTACTAAATTTTTAAATGCTTCAAAACTGTATGATTGGATATATTTTGATCCACGAAAGGCATCCGTTTCTCCCTCGGTACGTGCAACAATGTGTTCAGCCCGATGATTGTCATCGTTATAGGCTACTCCGATACACGTGTACCCCTGCGTGATAAGTTCTTTGGCCAAAGCATCAGCCACGCCTCCTGATGTCACCTTTTCAAGCAACTCGTTTCGTTTGTATTGGGCGGATTTCACAGCTATCTTGTTCTCTTCCTCCGGACTTGTCATCTTGACATTATGGTCAAACTTATAGCACACCTTTACACACAGACCACAGTCAACGCACTTGCTTGCATTCAAATAAGGACGGTAAAAGCCATCCTCATTCAGCCGTATCGTTATGGCATCCTTCGGGCACACAGCCGCACACATCTGGCAGCTTGTGCAGTCACGGATGGCTGATTTATCGGTGATGTTCATCAGTTTATATTTCAAATGTAAATAGATTTCCTGTTTTTACGTACGCCTACATAGTGCATACAATATCCATGTTACCCATTGCACAACGCTCCACTTAGTGCATCAAACATGGCTTGGACCTCTTCTGATGCAGCCTTAATGGATGATACGTTTGTTTCCACTTGGGATGCTATGTTTTTTACAGATGAGCTGTCATTGTATTTAGCGTAGAAATCATCACCTAAACATCCTCCAACTTGAAGCGATACAACTTTAATGACAGGCTTTATTAACTCCACCAAAGCCTCATAACTATAGTTCTCAGCCTTAGCATGATTTGGCATGAAACTAATACGTTTGGTTTCTCTGAGCGATGGTAACAATTTATGCAGAAACTCAGCGATAATCGCCAATACATAAAATTTGCATCTAATCACTGAAAGAAGGTTATATAATTTATTCTCAGATTCAGATGCCTTGTCATTTACAACCTTTTCTTTGATTTCAGCCTTGATTCTTTGCAGGCAGGTATTCAGGCAACAAGCGAACAATATATTCCGGGCGCCACGATGCTCAAATGCTTCTGTATAGAGTGTGCGAGATTCAAACAGGGTGGATTTGCTGCGATTGGCATCTTTGTATTTCCCTGACAAGGCAAGTAAAGGTTGAATGGACGCATCAATCGACAAAATGCTGTCTCGATTTGAGAAACCTCGCTTGATGTTATACATATGCCCTAATGCTTGAAATTCTTCTTTCAACTGAATCTGAATGGGATCATTGCTAAACGAATCCCATGCTGTAATTCTGTTTTGCGTATTATTGTATTTCACAATGTCGCTGATTGTCGCAGGGTCAGAGCACTCGATTACACGAGTGAGAATCTGTGTACTGCTCAAATCCACGGATTGAGGAATAGAACCCAAAGAACCTGTCGTTTGAGCTCCATTAATAATAGAGATACCAGAAAGACATGTTTTGTCTCCTCGTTCTTCAATGTGAGTGGTAAGTATGGTAATTCCATTGTTGAAAGCCCAAAAATCTTGCGGTTTTCGCTCCGCAGTCTGTTTTATCCCAGCATTTATCTTCATGCGGCAATTACCCATGAAGCCGCGATAGTTTGCAGAAAACAAATCACCGGAATACCTGTTGTATAGGTCTCGCAACCATTGTCCAGACACCGTTAGCACTGCTGCTTTCCATCCTGGTGCAGCCTCTATATATTTCACAGAGAATGGACATTCCACCTCATCCTTAACGATAATGTTAGCTGCTAGGTTTTGATACAATCGTTCGAGAGACTCATTTCCCAATTGCACAGCAACGACTTCCACCTCATGGTCTTTCAGCAAGTCTTGCAAATGATTTTTAGCTGTGGTCAATTCATTGGTGACTTCCATAGACTCGCCACAGTTATGAAGATATACTAACACCACTTTGGAAATTTCGTCATTCAGCAATTTCTCTCGTATGGCCTCGATGCTACCTTGTAGGTCAGGATGAAACTTCTTTATCTCCCCATTGACCAACCAAGCGCAAGCCGCATTGAGGGCAGCAGCCTTGCCTGCCGGAGCATTGGTAACCACCTTGGTTGTATAATACCCTTGGGCGATATATAGCGTACCGTCATCTTCATCATACCTCAAGAAGTCTATGCCATGATCATCCGGATTGTCGGTCAAATTAGTGTTCGCCAAATCCTCCAAATCCTGTTCATCAAGGTATAATCCCATAGCCCATACGATAAAAGCTTTATTAGCCCCACATTGGTGGATCAGTTGAGCCTCAGAACGAAACTTTTCTATGTAGTTCATAATCGTTAGATATTAAATATAGTGTGATTCCTGTTTAATAACTTGTTAGTACTTGTTCCACACCTGCATCGAAGAACAACCATGACAGAACAAACCTATCAGAATACAGTTCTCGTATAGCCTGCGTAATATCAATAATTTGCGCACCGCATAAATATGGCAAGGCAATCCAAAGAGAACAAACTTTTCAGTTTGGACGTTCGTTGCAAAATTTTTTTAATGCTTCAACAATGTATAATTGGGAAATACTTTGAACCACAAAAACATCCGCCCCCTCACGATATGTGTAACAATGTGTTCAGTCTACTCTTTTCATCATTATATATTACTCTGATGCACGTATACCCATGCTTGATAAGCTCATTAGATGCCGTCTGATGTAACTTTTTCAAGCAACTTTTGTTTGTATTTGGAGGGTTCACTGTTATCACATTCTCCTCCGCACTCGTCACCTTGACATCGGAGGCAAACTTATAGCACACTTTCACGCACAGATTGCAGTCAACGCATTTAGCCGTATCTAAAAAAGTAAAAGCCATCCTCATTCAGTTGTATCGTATGGTATCCTTAGGAGCACATAACCACGCACGTCTTGCAGATGATGAAGTCACGAATAGCTGATTTGTCAGTTATGTTCATGTTAATCAATTACTAGTTCTTCCCTTAGTGCTTCAAGAAATTGGTTGCCATATTTCAAGTCTGGTTCCATGTAATTGCCTTCCCCCCATTCATTCCAAGATTTTAAAAACACTATTTTATGTTCCTCTTGTTTATTTTCAACGTAAGTCAATGTGTTTCTAACATGCTGTTTAAATAATTCTGGAGTAGCATTATGATATATGATTGCCCTGATTCCTGCTCTAGCAGTACGATCATAACCTGGCAATATTGTTGGATAGTTGTTTTCCAACAAATGATCTTCAGTCGCTATATATCTAATAATATCTTTGTATTCATATTTAGATAACATCAATCCCATTCTTCTGGAAAACAAACTAATCAATCTTCTTTTCCATTTTGCACCGACTGCTTGCGCTTCGGCTTCCCACATACTACGGTCGTTAACAGCATCAAATCCCATGTCTAACAATTTTTGCATTGAGGACGTTCTACCGGATCTCAACCCAACAAAATGAATACCCTTAAGACCATTTTCTATGGCCATTGACTTCCATAATTCGATAAAATATTTCATATCAGGCATTGATAATGGATCATATACGACAAACAGAGGCTTACCATCTACTGTTATGTAACGTTTGTCTTTAAATGCAGGCAAAACATAATTAAAATGGTTCACATAATCTTTTTTTCCCGGATATAATTGTTCCATTATCATCGTATCAAGCTGTAACTGTTTGCCTTTTGTCCATGTCTTGGTAGTCCATGAGTGATTTGCCCATCCGAGACAAAACGGATAATCAGGTTTTCCACTTTTAAGGACTTCTTGGAAAGGACGTTGCAAAAGCATTCTTCCATTACCTAACCAGTAATGCCAATACATAAATCCCTCGATACCTGCTTCTCTTGCCATTTCAGCTTGTGCTTCCCTTACTTCCGGCACTCGTAAATCATAAAAACCTAAATCCGCAGGGATACGAGGTTGATAGTGCCCTTTAAAAAGAGGTCTTGCCAAAACCACATTCCTCCATTCAGTAAAACCCTTACCCCAATATTTATCGTTTTCAGGTATCGGATGATACTGAGGCAAATACATTGCTATTACTCTAGCTTTTGTCTTCATCGATGTATTATTTAATGTGAATATTATTTTTTTTAAAATTCAAGCAATAATTACTATATATCCGTCCACAACATAACCATAGGACAATAGCATGATGTGTATTTTTGACTAAACTGTTAGCGCCAAACATAGCTATAACGTACATACCCAATATACCTAATTCAAATAAATTTAAATTCAAATTTTTGAATCCTTTTTTAGCTACACATAAAAAAATGGATATGTACACAAACAACCCCCAAAGACCAGATTCTGTAAATATTGTAAGCCACATATTGTCCAATATTTTGGATGAATAATGTCCTATACCATCTCCAAAAAATGAAAATCCTTTAAAATCAATATTTTTGATAAAATGGAATCTTTCTAAAAGAAAGGACTCATTTCTTCCTGATGTTGATTCACCAGACATATCTTTAATTTTATTTATACCGAACTCTATTATTGAAGAGTCTAAAATTATAGGCAATAAGGTGATTAATAAAACTATCAATAATGTAATCACACTTAATATAAGTCCAACAAACTTAATTCGAGTAGTATCGTGAATTCCTATAGAGCGAATTAAAAGCATTAAAGTTGCGCCTACTATAAAAAATAAAGGTAACCGTTGCTGTGCTAACAATAAAATAATGAAAAAGAACAATAGAAAAAATATCGCTTTATTTGTTTTTATATTTCCATAATAGTACATGCAAAGTATATAGAAATAACAAATTGCACTTCCATAACTCACCCAATATGGGTATGGCCAAAAAGCAGATAAACGTGTCATTTCAAGCATCATATTATCCGTAACATATTCCAAGTCTAAGTGTTGAAATTTATAATCCATGTAACCACTTGGAGGAAAGAAATATAAGTATAACCCTATTAAATCTACAATAAACACCACCCATACCATTGTGTCAAGAAACTTCCAATTTGCTAGATATTTGCTTGTTCCAACAATAAAAGCTAACATATAGAATAATTGCCACCTAACCCCTGATACTAAATTTTTAATAGGATAAGTATTAAATAAGCTAGTTAATGTCATAACAAATATGGCAATTATGATAAATTTGCTTAATCCGTTAATTCTATGGGATAAACACTCTATTGTAATAAGAATAATACCTATATCTGAAATAATAGTAAAAGGTAGTTCATGCCCAAGCATACCAGAGCATCCCTTTAATGCTGAAAAAACGAAATATAGATATATAAATCGGGAAGAATATTTTTCGTTTATGACTGATAAAAAAGTATTTGTTCCAACCATGTGATATTGTTTATAAATATATATTTATATATTACTAACTAAATTGATATCGATAGAATTTATTAATCAAAGGTTTGCATATACTTGAACCTCACAATTTGTTAATAACCAATACCGTTGTTTTATAAATTTCTAAGATTTTGAGTTTTGCAGAGGTTTCATATTGTCAAATTCTCAAAATAAGCCTTATTAAAATTAAATAGTTGTAAAAATCAACTATTATATTTTTCTACAGCTCTTTTCAATGCATCTAAGTATCCACGTCCCCATCTTAAATCTGGTTCCATATGGTTACCTTCTGCCCATTCATTCCAAGCATTTATAAAAAACAAATTTTCTTGTTCTGAAAATGGTTGAAATGTTGAAAGTGCATATTCTGCCCATTTCCCAAAAATTTCAGGTGAACTATCTTTAAACATCATAAAGGGTTGATTAACGCGACGGCATGCGTTGTCCCATGAAGGCATTATTGTTGGGTATTGCTTATATTCATTGAAAGGTTTCCTTTCAATCATATCTTTGACATATTTAGGATATGAGTAAATTGAATTACCAATCGTTTTATGTAAAATCCTCCGGGAAAAAGATTCTAATGGATGTGTGCGCCAACTATTCATTTTAGTTGACATATTAAATGGAGGAAAATCAATGGATGCGTTTATTCCTTGTGGACATCCAGAAATATTTTGATCTTGAACCTTACAAATGTATAATTCAAATCCCTCCTTTTTAGCACAACTTTGAAAGGTTTCTATCATTTTGGCAATATCTGGTATTTTAGCAATACGATAAATTGCAAATACAGGTTTTCCGTCTATTTTGATATAACGTGGATCTTTAAAGAATGGTAATAGATATTTAAAATGTGCAACATCATCACTTTCGCAATAGTGTTGTTCTATCAAAACTTCGTTATAATTACCAGCCCAATTTCGATGCCAATTTTCATTTGCCCAGCATAGCATGAAAGGAAAAGTTTCGTCTTTATCATATAAATGTCCTTCTACTGGTTTTTCCATCAATAAATGACCATTAAACCAATAATGGTAATAACAAAATCCGTCTACTCCATAATCTTTAGCCATTTTTTGTTGCTCTAATCTACATTCCTTTAATCGCAAATCATAAAAACCTAAATCGTTAGGAAGATGAGGTTGATAATGCCCCTTAAAACGAGGTTTGCATTTAGTAACATTTCTCCATTCTGTAAACCCTTTTCCCCACCATTCATCATTCTCCGGAAACGGATAAAATTGAGGAAGATGAAATGCTATAATTCTTTTATTTTTAGCCATATTTTCATATTATTTTGTAAGATTAGTAAGCATCTCTTATATTTCTGCCTTAAAAGAGAAAAATTTTACTGCAATACATAATTTTTTATTCGCAGCGAAGATAGACCTTTTACTTAATATCCTTATTTGATTGTTTACCAATATATTTATTATACAAACTTACGACCGTTTCATTTTTCAAAATGAATACCTGCAGAATAATACAATATACTAGCAGAACGATTGCAGCAATTGATATCAATATAAAGATATTCTTATTAATTAAAGTTATAAGCCACATACACGCTAACAATGGTATATGCCATATAATGTTTTTTAGTAACCGCCGAATAGGGAAATGTATATCATAATGTTTTGAAAGAAACATTTGGGCAGATGTAAGAACCACTAATTCCGAAATCACCCATACAAATGCAGATCCCACACTATGCCAATTGCTGACAAGAAGAATGTTCATCAATAATCCTGATATGGCTCCTAATATGCTATTCCTTAATATTACTTTATCTTCCTTGAGGGGCATGAGCGTTTGAATAATCAAAATCTGCTCATAACCGATAATCAACATAAGCGGCATTACTATACGCATCGGAGCAATTGCCCCTTCATATCCTTTCCCCGATATAATTTCAATAATCTCAGGTGCCATAACCATGGCAAAAATTATCATAGGTATAGCAAACGCAAACAATATGTCTATTGATTTTTTTAATAATCCTCTAAACTCATCCATTTTCCTTTCTGCAATCAGGGAACTCATACGGGGTAACAAAACACCTGTAAAAGCCGTGAATATGGCTAACAAAATCGTGTACAACTTTGTTGCTGTTGTGTAATATCCTACCTCCGTTTCTCCTGAAGTAAAGCCAAGATAAGCTACATTAAAAGACGTATACATTGAAGTAAGAAAATTATATAATCCTAATGTCAAAAACGGCTTAATAAAAGGTGTAAGCGTAAGAGCTTTGCTGATGATATGTACAAAATGCCTTGAATATACGATGTTTATTATGGCATTAACTATAGTCATTCCGCATAATAAGGCATAATAAATAATGTAATCATTTTTATCATGTACAAAAATGTATACACAAATAACATATAGACACTTTACTATTAAAGTACGGACTGTAATATATTTAAAATTTTCAAGTCCTCTATACAACCAGTCAACTGTTAGATAATTAAATGCAAGTTTGAAAACACCTAAAAACAATAATTCTTTATGTATATATAATTTGGGTACGGCATAAATAGATATACATAATACAATTAACACAAGTGATGTTGAGATTGTATTTATCCAAAATAAGCTGCTAAAAGTCCTGTTGAGTTGTGTCGGATCATTTTTAAATTTTGCGATTTCACGTATGCCAACGATGTTTATCCCCATCATTGAGAATAAGATGAAATAGTTGATTATACTGTCTACAAAATTGCATATTCCAATATTGTTCACTCCAAGTACGCGTGATACGTAAGGGTACGTTAAAAATGGAAATATATAATTTGCTGTAGTTAATATACTGCTAAAAAAGAAATTCTTTTTAATTGTAGCCATTAAATTATAAAATTACATGCCTTGCTGTAAGATTCCAATCCAATTCTATCCCTCTCTATTTTACAGGCGAAAAGTCTAAAACAGAATTAAGACCAGCATGGTTCTTTTAAAAGCATTCTGAATTGGATAACAATGTTAATCAATTCGATTTTTTAAGATACCAATAACAGTATCTATCTGCGTTGCCATCATAAAAGGCATCCCTTCTTTTTCAATCTTATTTTCCGTCATTATCCCAACAAGTTTTAATTGACCATCTGTTCCTAAATACCATAATCCACAACCGCTGATGCCATTTGGAGAGGAGATATCCAATACATGGCCATCTTCATCAACCAAACTTTTAGGGGTATACCCAATCAAAAGATTATATTGGGCATCGAACTTTACTCCTTCAACCGTTGAAGCATCGATACCATTCGTTATCATTTCGAGTGGTTTTTGTACGATTTCAGTTGATTTTAAATCAGTCCATTCCGCAGGATATCCGTAAACAAAGTATCTGCTTTGAGTAGTAATAGTATGATTAAATTCAATCAAATTATAATCCACAAATTGTTTCCCAGATAATTCTTCAACTGTTTCTATTTCAAGTCTTATAACTGCTATATCAATAAGGTTCTCAACCTCACCTGTTATGTTGGTATAAGTAACCTCCTTTATTGGATAGTAAAACCCATTATAATAAAATCCCATATTTTCAAGTGATAAGAAAGCCTCTTGAGGGTCATCGTATTCACTTTCTTCCCTATAAGGATTTCTTTTTTGTTTTGTAGCATAAGGTTGCAATACATGTGCCGCAGAAACAATAAAATGGTTATCCTCGTATTTTATCAAGACTCCTGTTCCTATAGGTTCTGGTGGTGACGATTCCCATTGAGGCATATCATTATGAAATAGCTGAATGCTATATTGCGAGATTCTATCAAAGTTGTCCTGAATTATCTTTGAACAAATCCTTTTTATATCTATTCCCATTTTGTGATATTTCTTATACAAAATACTTCGCATACCATTCCGCAAACTTCCGCAACCCGTCCCTTAACGAAGTGCTCGGCTTGAAACCGAAGTCCGTTTCCAGTGGCGTAGTGTCAGCATATGTTATTGGTACATCCCCAGGCTGCATCGGTACCAGTTCCTTATGCGCTTCGAAATCGTAATCTGTCGGAAGCACGCCGGCTCGCACCAGTTCTTCTTGCAAGATAGTCACGAAATCGAGTAAGTTTTCGGGATTGTTATTACCTATATTGTATACCTTATAAGGTGGAACAGGCAGACCATCTACCCCTGTCAAACGTTCGGGTGCGTGTTGCATAACCCGTACTACGCCTTCTACGATATCATCAATGTAAGTGAAATCACGCTTGCAGTTCCCATAATTAAATATCTTGATGGTTTCACCTTTTACTAATTTGTTTGTGAAACCAAAATATGCCATGTCGGGTCTGCCTGCCGGGCCATATACCGTAAAGAAACGTAAACCTGTAGACGGAATATTGTACAGCTTGCTATAGGCATGAGCCATCAGTTCATTGCTTTTCTTTGTTGCGGCATACAGGCTAACCGGATTGTCCACTTTGTCATCCGTACTATAAGGCACTTTCTTGTTGCTGCCATACACGCTGCTGGAGCTGGCATAAACCAAGTGTTCCACACCTGTTTGTCCATTGTCGTAGCTATGGCGGCAAGCTTCCAAGATATTATAGAACCCAATGAGGTTGGAAGATATATAGGCGTCAGGATTTGTAATGCTGTAGCGTACTCCTGCCTGTGCGGCAAGGTTTACTACAATTTGTGGCTTGTATTCATTGAACAGCTTGCTGATGAGATTCTTGTCCGCAATATCACCTTTGATAAAGATGAACGATTCATGACAGGACAATTCTTTCAAACGCTCTTCTTTCAGCCGTACATCATAATAATCATTCATATTATCGATGCCGATAACTTTAATATCCGTTATTTCCTGAAGAAGTCTTTTGGCAAGATTGGAACCTATAAAGCCGGCAGTGCCTGTTACCAATATAGTCTTGCCTTTTAATGAAACATTTTTTGTCAACATAACACAGTCTTTAATCACGTCTGAAAATATCTCTTGTATACACCCTGTCTTTCACGTCATCCAAGCAAGCATCATAACGGTTGGCTATAATCGCCTGGCTTTGAACCTTGAAGGATACCAAGTCATTCACCACTTTGCTGCCAAAGAAAGAAGCGCCGTCTTCTAATGTAGGTTCGTAAATAATAACTTTCGCACCTTTTGCCTTGATACGTTTCATCACGCCTTGAATAGACGATTGGCGGAAATTGTCCGAGTTCGATTTCATGGTCAAACGATATACGCCAATGGTTACTTCATGCTCTTTCTCTACATCCCATTTGCTATTGGCTGTATAATATCCGGCTATTTGCAGTACCCGGTCGGCAATAAAGTCTTTCCTTGTCCTATTGCTTTCCACAATCGCCTGAATCAGGTTTTCGGGCACATCGGCATAATTGGCAAGCAGCTGTTTCGTATCTTTAGGCAGACAATATCCGCCATAGCCAAAGCTCGGATTGTTGTAATGTGTTCCGATACGCGGGTCAAGACATACGCCGTTGATTATTGCCTTTGTGTCCAGCCCTTTCATCTCGGCATATGTATCCAATTCGTTAAAATAGGAGACTCGTAACGCCAAATAGGTATTGGCGAAGAGTTTCACCGCTTCGGCTTCGGTCAGCCCCATGAACAAAGTATCAATGTTTTCTTTTATCGCTCCTTCCTGCAACAAGGCGGCAAAGGTATGGGCTGCTTCATCCAAGCGTTTGTCGCCTTCGGGTCTGCCCACGATAATGCGGCTGGGATAAAGGTTGTCATACAATGCCTTGCTCTCACGCAAGAACTCCGGCGAAAAAATGATGTTGTCCGAATGCATCTTCTTGCGAATCATTTCGGTATAGCCCACGGGAATGGTGCTCTTGATGACCATGATGGCATTGGGGTTGACACTCATCACCAGTTCAATAACTTCTTCTACATGGCTGGTATCGAAATAGTTCTTTACCGGGTCATAGTTGGTGGGAGCGGCAATCACCACGAAGTCTGCGTCACTGTATGCCTTGGCTCCGTCCAATGTGGCGGTCAAGTTCAATTCCTTTTCTGCCAAATACTTTTCGATGTAGTCATCTTGAATGGGTGATTTGCGTTGGTTGATTAAATCTACCTTTTCAGGTATTACATCTACTGCCGTCACCTGATGGTGCTGGCTGAGAAGCGTTGCTATACTAAGTCCAACGTAACCGGTTCCGGCTACGGCAATTTTTAAATTTTTATCCATAATGATTTATTTTGATTGTCTTTCAAACTTTTCCCATATATTCAAAGCAAACGGCACACCATAATCCTCGTATGCCTCTGTATGCTTCAGCTTCTCCAATTCGTCTTTCAACCGTTGCAACTCTGTCGCTGGGAAATCCCCATTTTTGATGGCATTGATGATTACATCCATCATGTCTTGACAAACATAATCGGGTGAATACATATCATCAAAATAGTCGTAATGCTCGTCTTCTACAAAGTGATACGTCAGACTTTCGAGCACTTCGAGCAGAATAGTTATGGCTTCGGCACAGTTGCCTTGACTTAACGATTCGCGAACCATTTTCCGATAAGGAGAAAGCAATCTTGCGATGGTATCGCAATCTTCGTCAATGTTACTTTCGCTGAATAAGGCTTCAATTTCCGCTTTCAGAGGTGATGGTTCAATGTCTTTTCGTTGCTTTGTTTCCATACGCTGACGAATATATCTCATTTTTTCGGATGGCATATTAGTAGTTTTTTATAATGAGTTTAGAAATGCAAGCATCCGCAAGTCCTTGTATTTCGGTGCTTTCCCTGTTTTCTCTACTATCGACAGGATGGCAGGCAAGCTGACGGCAAGTTATTCGCGAACGCTATCTGGCATCAGCATCTTCCATTCACCGGCTTCAAGGTCCTTGTAAGTCAGTATAAGGGAATACTTTTGCAGCTTGTATTGCGTCTTGCGCATCTTTCTGGTGATGTATTGGTTCGGACCAGCCTTTACAAACTCATCTACTAATTGCAGTTCGCTTTTGCTAAGGCTGCACAGTACGACAAGGGGATTGTCCGAAATCTCTTGCGCTATGCGGCGTGCCGTCTCTTTCTTTTTCAGGTTTGGACTGACATGGAGGTCGAGCTTCTTACAGGTGTCCAACATATTCTCTTTCGTGCGAACCATCAGCATGGCTGCCAGACTGACGTTTGACGTGAAATCTGTATTTTTGATAGTTATTATGGTATTGTGCCAACGAATTGTTGAAATTTTAACCGAGTATTATCATCTTGCGTTATTTCGTTTCATTTCCTGCTTTCTTGTCATTATTTGGCTAATATGGTATAATCGCCGATGCTTAAGGTATTCTTGTCGGATGTGGTAATCACTAAGGGCTGTTCATCACAGGTGTCCTGTGGGGTAAACGTTATCTTGTTGTTTTCCCATGGATCACAATTTAAGTTCGTGCTACCTATGTACAGGGTTCCTGGCGTGTTCCCGAAATTACTGCCATTGATGTAGTATTCAGTCCCAACGGTCAATTTATTGTCTTCCAACTTTTTGTCGTCAGCCGATGTATATATGCCATCGAAAATTATATCATTAGTAAGAAGCGACTTGAGATATACGACAAACTTGTTGTATTCTTTTGAGTCAATAATGCTATCCAGGTCGCTGGCGTATTTGTTGATGAACGAGGGTGTCACAAACATATAGACATCCTTGTGAAGATTCATCTCTACAGATGTGCTGGATGTCTTCACGCAGGGACCGGCATTGATGGTCTTTGATTCGGACTTGCTGTCAATGTACACGACCGTGGCAGATATGATAGGCATTCCGAACAGGTATTCGCACACGAAGACGATATTGCCGACACGGCTGTCGCTGGTGTCCTTATCCGAAGACAGTTTCAACGCTTCCTGCCCAATGGATGAAATCATGGCCTGCGCGAATGACAGCGTGCCGCCGGCCACGGGAAGCCCCAGGAGGGAGGTGATAAGCTCACGGCTGAACTCAACGCCGAAAGACGTTGACTTGTAGTCGATGTCTTCCTGCGTACAGTGGATGAAGCATCCGCTGCCGTCGATGACTTTCTCCAAGGCGGCATAGTCATAGAACGTATAGTTATCGTCGCTGTTTGGACGCTTGGTCGTGGATATTGCCTTTGTCATGGCCGCGAAGAACACGGACACTTCGTTGAACACGTCACGTACATTGCAGTCCAGGTTGTCTGATGTCTCTTCGGTTGTTGCCACCATGATATTGCCGGTAGAACTGAATATGAATTTCTTTTGTCCTTCGGTTATGTTCGGGTCGTTTTCCTCGCCGCCTGTGATATGCGTCTGCATCGGCGTGCCGTCGTTTAAATTCATTGCCATAGTAATGATGTTTTGAATGTGTCTAAAACTTAAGCCTTGGTTTCTCAAAGGATAGCCTGTTGTATATCCAAGAATACATTTCCTTTTATTATTGATTACATGGGCATTTATCCAATAAGACTTTTCGTCTGTCTCTTTTGGCAAGTGGCCATGTATTGAACACCTTGAAATGACGGCAGCCGACACGGTTTTCACCGGTAAACGTTGCTAAAACGGCTGAGTCGTGAAAGCTGCCATCATCATATCATACTTTCTAATATATCTTCTCCCGTTCCACCAGCTGGTTCAGTTGTGGCATCATCAGTTCAATCACGTGGATGCACACCTTGTTGTTGCGGTCAAAGTCCATGTCATCAAGGATGTCATCCACCGTGTCGTCCTCCATGTCGCCGCCGTATCCTGCAGCAACCATTCCGATTACCTGCAGTTTCCTGACTTTGGAGGCAATGGCTGCATTGCGTGCCGCCGCTGCCAGTTCGTAAGGCAACATATCGTACAGGAGATTGCAATAACGCAGCAGTTCGGGAAACTCGTCTGATTCAGTCAGGTATGCCGTCAGCATCTCTTCTTCAAACTTGCGCAGCAGGAAAAGACCTTTCAGACCCGGCAGCTTGCCTGCCAACGGCTTGCTCATCATCAGGAACAGGGCGTGAGAAACGATGATATGGTCCTCGTCAGGATGCAAGGCGAACATCCGTTCTTCCGGCTTGCAGCTTTTCTGCAAATCGGCTTCCATTTTGTCGAACATCTGCTTGCGCATCTCTTTTTGTATGTCTTTTCCCATGCTATATCCTTTAAATCTTGTCAACTTGTTTCCTTGTCAACCCATTAACATCACAGGATGTCGCTTATGCTTACGCTCTTGGTCATGCTCTCCCACGAATGCCTTGCGACTGTCAGGTTCAGCGGATAATTGAGACCTATCTTTTCGCCCAGCTTCTTTAGATTGTAATTGATGCGATGCAGGATACCGTCATACTGCCTCCATTGCTCGTGCGGAGTTTTTGCCGTGACGACGGGGAAGAGGAGGGTCGTGCCTTTCCGCTTGTATCGGTCGGCGATCTCCTGCAAAGCCGGCTCCCAGGGAAGGGAAATTTCCTTGCCGGTGACGTGCTGGCGGTAGGTGAGCCGTCCGTCCTTGATATTCTTGCTTGTCAGGCGGAAAATGTCATCGCTCCTCATGCCTTTGGTATAGACCGTGAACAGGAAGATGTCGCGGGCGAAGACAACGCTCTGCGGCTCACCGCTCAGGTCAAGGTCACGCAATCGTTTTACTTCATCGAGTGTCAGACCGTACCTGTATTTTTTGACACGGTAGCTCACGTCCATGCCCTCGAAAGGGTTGACGTCGGCGGCAAGACCGTCGTTTACGGCAAGTTTATATACCCGTTTCAAATTCCGTATATAGAGGGAAATGGTGTTGCGCCCCAGTTCCTGATTTTTCAGCCATGTGTGGTAGTTGCGCATCAGCAGGGCGTCGAAGTCCTTGAAGGGCACTTCATTCTTGCCTAAATAGTTGATGAACTTTCTGAGATACTTTTTCAGTTTTATTGCCGCGTCATACCGTCCCTCGTCCCTCAGTTTCTCAACACGGGAGTTGGCGTAGGCGATGAAGCCGAAACCTTCTCCTGTCCTCTTTTGACCGGAGAGGGGAATGGCTATCGTCTGTACATTCTTCTGATTGTTACTCACTTTCTACTATGATTTTTATCTGTCTGTTACTTGTCTATCTTATATAAATCACCTCGCCGTTCGGCCGGCCTCCAAAGAAATCAAAGATGTTCGGCTCGTCGAAATGGATGCCCATGTCAGCATACCAGGCTTCCTCCGGGTCTTCCGGAATGGTGTAAAGGTCTTCATAAAGGCTGAGTCGCTTGCCGAACACAGTGGTGAAGAAAGTTTGTCTTGCCGCATCCTGCTCTTTCCTCAGGATGTCGTTCCATACGATTTCACTGTTCCACACCGGCAGGACCTCCTCCTTATCAAGTTGGACTGCCGGCCCGCTTATGTATGTTCTGTTATTGTAAGTTACGATTTGCGCGGCAAGATGACAGCCTTGTATGTCCTGTGGAACGGACTCTTGGGAAATCACATCTTGGTACTCACGCCCATCCCTGTGGCGCAAGGTGAACGTGCGCTCATCCTTTTGCCCGATGACCGTATAAGTGTCCAGCCGTTCGGAACGGATTGTGTCGAGAATTTGTGCCGCCTCTTTCAACAGAACACGTTCCTCTTTCCCAATGGAAGGAGACGAAAGCCGGAATTGCCCGGCAATGGTGTCCGACATGGAACAGCCACACTTGTCACGCCAGTTAAAGGCAAGGTCTGCCCATAACATCTTTTTGGCTGCCTCCCTGTTCCTTGCGAGCTGCATGAACATCGTTTTGCGGTAACGCAAGTCAGGAAATACTGACCGCTGGATTTTGTCCTCGCGTACAAACCATGCCAGCATTTCACAAAGACGGGAGAAATCATCTGACAGGACGCTTTCCACTATCCATTGCCTGAGGGCACTGTACCTGGTATCTGCCACAGCCCTCCCCACAAGGTTGTGGACTTCGGAATCCGCATGGACACCCATATCAAATTCATTGCACCATCGGCTCTCTACATTCCCTATACAGCGGTACCTGTATTCGTAAACACCGTCAAGCCCGACTGCAACGGTATTTTCTATATAGAGCAGGAAAGGAAGGATCTTATGGCTGTCGAAACACCTCGCTTCCTGTCCGACAATACGGTACAGCCTGCCGTATAACTGATAGTATAAAGCTACGTCACCGTCCACGTTCATGGTGGGGTGATGAAGCTGCTTCCAACGGGATGTGAATTGGTCTATCGTGTACACGATATTTAGGGATTAGGTGTTGGTGATCAGTGTTTAGGTGTTAATCACTAACCACTGATACTTAACACTTAAATTTTACTCGTGTAGCCACACCGTCCGCAGGTACCTGCGCCATACGGCAAGGTGGTTGGTGGTGTTGATTTCCTTGCAGATGCGGACACAAGTCTGTATCAACCTGTCTTTTGCCGCGTCTTTTTCCTGTGCAGTAGACCGGATGGCAAAGACGTTCAGTGTCTCTTCGCCAATCTTAAAATCCTGCACGGCTTTTACGGCTGAATCCGCATCCGTCAACACCATATATAAGGTTGGAGCATAGTTGCGGAAAGACTCGATGAGCTTTTCCCTTTCCGCATTTGCCGTGCCGTCAGCAACGGTCTCCACTGTTCCCGCAACCAGCTTCTCATTGGCTTTGCCTGCAGTCAGGAAGTATTCCATGAGGAAATTGTCCCAGTTGGCGAAGTAAGTATATTCTTCCTTGTCTTTATCCTCTATCATGCCGATGTGGGCATAAT
This sequence comes from Bacteroides sp. An19, assembly GCF_002160215.1. Lineage (NCBI taxonomy): Bacteria > Pseudomonadati > Bacteroidota > Bacteroidia > Bacteroidales > Bacteroidaceae > Bacteroides > Bacteroides sp. An19. The sequence goes on from NZ_NFKD01000006.1 coordinate 117,870, forward strand.
AGGTAGTGGTGATTGTCTCGTCCTTTTGCCTGCTGGGCAGGTAGGCTTCCTCCTTTATGTTCACCTTGCGGATGATTTCCGTGAAATCTTTGTGAAGGAGTTCCGTTTCTGTCTTGACTTCATCCATTTCAACGCCCGCCGTCGGGGTGAGGAACGGGCGCAACGTCAGCTTGCTCCAGTTGGCTTTCACGTACCCCGGATTGTCATGTTCGTAACGCACGAGGTTAATGACGAGTTCCGCCTCCTTGCCGGTCATCCGTGCCAGACGTTGGCTCAAAGCGGTATCGCCTTGCGCATGAAGATCCTTGCAGAGCGATACCAGCGACGGCTTGACGACAAGACGGTCGATGATACTGTAAAGCATGGTAAGCGTGCGCTCTTCGTATCCGCAAGCCTGGAGGAAACCGACGAGCAGATCCACGGCACGCCCTTTCTCCGTTCCGACGGAGAGTCGGTCGCCCTCCATGTTGTGCAGGCGGACTACGTGCAGGTCCCATGCCTTGGGACAGGAAACCGTGAGCCAACTGCCCGGTTCAAAGCCCTGTACCTGAAACACCAGCCGTTTTCCGTGGCGGAAACGGCAGATATAACCCTCACAGCCGGCAAGCGGACCGTCAACGACACGTACTATCTCGTTCGGTTCGCCCGTTTTCGTGTTGAAGGCATAGTCCGAGTAAGGACGTTCCAGCACAATCACCTTGTCGGCATAGTTCTCGTTGTAGTCACGGAAAGCACGCATCTGGGATTCAGGAATGACGCACATCCGTGTCCTTTCCCCTTTTTCCTTTTTGCGTTCGTACTGCATGTCCGCATCCTGGGAGTGCTCTTTCATGAAACTCATCAGCGCTTTCTGCGTGGCGAGTACGAACACGATGCCCGCAAACAGCGGCTTCTGCTTATCGTCTCTGTCCTGATGCACATTCACCGTAGTGTGGGTCGGCGCATAGATCTCAAGGATGTTCTTGGTCTGAGCCTTTTGCTTTTCCAAAAGCTCCACCAGCCTGCTCTCCTGATGACGCTTGGTGCGCACCACATACCAACGGTAATCCACATGATTAAGTTTGTCGGGCATAATTATATAAGGAATTAGAGATACTTTGTCAATCTGTTCTGAAAAGTGCGTTCTTCACGTTCCTCTCATGTCAATCGCATGATAGTTCCGAAGCACCTTATTTCAGGTATAACGGCGGTATTCTGGACGAACCTCAGCAGCAATGATCCACCGTTGTTATGTGACGAGAAGAACAAAGCGCGATGCGCTTTAACATTTTTGCTTCCATATCACAAGTGTTTAATTTTCAATCAATTAAGTCTCTTCTATACCCGCCGCTTTACTATTGCTGTATAATATGAAACGGCGGACACGTTGCAAATATAATAAAAAGATTTAATACTGAGCCATTTATCGACAGAAATTTTTAAAGATTCAGAATTTTAGTCGAACAAATGCAGCCTTTGTTCGACTAAAATAGAATTCCATACAAAAACACGCCCTGATAATCAGTCAGTTACAAAAATCCGCCGTTTCATATTATACAGCAACGGATTTAGTCGAACATTTCCGGTTCTTATTCACGCAAAATTTTTCCTATCATTTTCCTGTTGGCTTTCACCACGCCCTCCATGTCGATGGAGGAAAGATAGATTTGTGTGGTTTTCAGGCTTTCGTGACCCAGACCTTTGCTGATGACGGACAGGCTGGTGCCCATGTCGCGCATGGTGCTGGCCCAGGTATGCCTCCCCGTATAGGTCGTCAGGGGCGCCTGCAATCCGACCATCGTGCCGATTTTCTTGAGGTAGTAGTTCACCTTATGCTCCATCCGTTCGTACTGCCGCCGTTCCGTGCCGTCCGTTTTTGTGATGATAGGCAAAAGGTAAGGGCTGTCTTTCGTCAGATGGGCGTAGCTGTCCACTATGTCCTGCATGGCCGGTTCCCAGCCGACGGTCAGCTCCTGTCCGGTCTTCTTGCGGCTGTAGTGCAGCTGTCCGTTTCGGATGTCGTCTTTCTTTAGGTAAGCCAGGTCAACGAACGAGATGCCCTGCAGGTAGACGCTCAGCATGAACATGTCCCGCGCAAAGGCAATGGCGGAGTCCCCGGGCAACCGCAGTTGCCTGATGGCACGCAGCGAACCTAACGGAATGGCACGTTTGGCGGTCTTGGCGAAGCCGGTGAACACGTGACGGAAAATGTTCCTGTCGGTCGTCAGCCCGGCTTCGACGGCCTTGCGGTAGAGGGTGCGTAAGGTACGCAGGTAGCACGACGAAGAGTTGCGCTTCAAGCCCCGTCCTTTCAGCCAAGCCTCGTACAGGTTCATGGTCTCCGCATCCAAGGCGTCAATGGTCACGTCCTCCCCGTCTCGGAATCGGGAAAAGCTCGCCAGGGCGTCGCGGTAGGTCTTGGCGGTTCCCAGCCTGCCGACACGGAGCTTTTTCGCCACCATGCCATGGATGAAGCTGAACCAGGTCTGACAGGGTGGCAGAAGTTTGAATGCCGACACGATGTCGTCCGCAGTGTATTCCACCATTGCCAGTTCCTTTTCCGTAATCAGTGAGGTAATCTGTATGCAGTCCCACCGTACCTTGGAGACAACCATCCGCAGTTCAGCCTGCCGCTCCGGCGTTCCCGTGATGCGTACGGACGAGGTCTTCTCATTCCACTCGTCCGGACGGATGTGATAATCGGTGTAAACCGTCCTCGTGTTGCGCCGGTGAATCACTTGGAAATAAAGAGTGCCTTCCTTGTTGGTAGTTGAAGGGCGGAATTTAAGTTTGAATGATGCCATGATATCTGTTTTTTAGTTTGTTATTAAACTGAAAATACACGGTAACCATCGAAAACCTCCGTCATTCCGTGCCGCATTGTCCGCCGGGGCCTCAGTCGTTCCCTCTTCTTTTCGTCCTTGTCATGGCTCAAATAACAGGGCGAACTCAACCCGTCTGCGCCTTTCTATGCTTGGGATACCCCTGCCTTTCCATTTTCGGAAAGACACATATTCTTTATATATGTTCCTGTCGCCACGCTCCAGCTTGCGTATCAGCCTGCTTTTGGGATACTTTCGGCTTCCCAACAACCTGTACGGGCCCACATTATGTAAACTTTTACATAATGTCGGTTATGTAAGCAATTTTATTATGTAAATAAAGAAAATATAAATCATTGATTAACAAATAGTATATTCATTTTTCACAGGATTACTTTTTACATAATATTCCTAACTTATTAGGTAAAATCATAGCATTATTTCCTAATAAGAGATATATTGAAGCTCCATCAAATCAAATAGATGGAGCTTCAATTAATATCAAACAATAAATAATGTTTTTATGGAAGAAAGTAATTTTTATGATTTAAGGAAACAAGTTGTCCAGCAACTGCGTGAAAGACATTATGCACCTTTAACTATTTGTGCATTTAAGAGTAGTTATAATAAACTGGAATGTTATATGCTGGAAAATAGAATTGAAATCTATTCTGCTCGTGTAGGGGAAGATTTTTTGAAAACTCGCCATAAAGGTGTTGCATACGCCCAACTGTCTGATTTTGAGAAGAACATGGTTAGACATATAAGAATAATGAATGAAGTTCTGCATACAGGAATTATCATTGGAAAACCAACACCGCGAAGTCCCATGTTTGAATTCAAAGGAGATTTAGGCATACAATTCAATGAATTTATTTGTCATGAAAGGAGAATTAAAAGTCCTCTAACAGTAAGTAAATATCACTTGTATTTGAGAGATTTGTTTAATTTTCTAAAAGAGAACAACAAGCTCGTTAAAGACTTTGACATTCCCAGTTGCTTATTATTCTTACGTGATTTGAAGCGACAGAAACGTCCTTGGCCTCATGTTGTATCTTCTGTAAGGGCTTTTATTAGATACTCATGTGAACGTAACTTATTAGGAGATTGTAATTTTTTTCGTTGGGATAAAATATTATGTCTCCATCGTCCAAGAAACCCTCAATTGCCATCGTATTATAGTAAGGAGGAAATAGAGAAATTATTGGTCACAATAGACAGGTCTTCTCCGAAAGGCAAACGTGACTATGCAATGATTTTACTTGCAGCACGTTATGGGCTCCGCGCTTCAGATATAGTAGGAGTTACATACGCCAACTTTGAATGGGAACTCAATCGTTTGTCCCTTGTCCAGACAAAAACAGGAAAACCTGTTTCATTTCCATTATCAGAAGAAATTGGAAGTGCCATTATTGATTATATCAAATTTGGACGACCAGAAATTGACAGTCCATATGTCTTTTTGGAACACATGGCTCCATACCAAAGAATTTCCCCCCAGGCATTACCAGGAATTGTTTCTGAATGGATGCTTTCTGCCCAAATAGATATCTCAACACGTAAACACGGTCCTCATTCTTTACGTCATAGTCTTGCTATTAACTTGTTTGAGAATGGTGAAACTCCAAGCGTTATATCTGAAATACTTGGACATTCTAATTTATCAACCACTTTAAATTATGTGAAAGTTGATTTAAAGCATCTAAGACAATGTGCACTTGAAGTTCCTCAAATTCCTGAATTTTTTTATTTAGATATATATGAGAAAGAGAACTGGTAAATTATGCAGCGTATTCTCAGGGTTAATTACCCAATATGTAGAATATAAACAAAACATAGGTTGTAAAACAACCGTAATGGAATTTATGTTGAAGCGATTTGACAAGTTTGCTAATGACAGAAACGAGAAAGCCCTTGGTATTTCCAAAGACTTGGCAGATGCCTGGTGCTGTAAATTTTCTGGAGAGTCCGAAGAAAACCGCTATTATAGGATCGTCATTCTTCGAGGATTCTCTTCTTTCCTGCAAATAATTGGATATAATTCATATATTCCAATATTACCAAAACATCAATCAAATTTTACCCCCTATATTTATACATCTGATGAAATAGAGAAGATTTTCAAGGAATGTGATAGGATTAACTCCTATTATCACTTAGTCAATTCAGCCCGATTTTCCATGCCATGCCTAATCCGTTTACTATATGGGACAGGAATCCGTGTAGGTGAAGCTCTAAAATTGAAACACAGTGATATCGATTTCAAAAATGAATGCTTATTGCTTAGAGAATGTAAAAATGGGAAAGACAGGTATGTGCCTCTTTCTCCTTCCTTGGTACTAATGTGCCATGATTATGTAGCCCAAAAACAGAAATTTGGGCTTAGTATTAATCCAGAAAGCTATTTCTTTGTAAAATGTAATGATACTTCCATCTCACCAAGGACTGTTTCAAATCATTTCAATCATATATTAGAACGTGCTGGTATTATGCGAAACGAAAATAGAAAAGGTCCTCGTCTACACGATCTCCGACATACATTCTGTGTAAATTCATTTGTGCAATTATGCAAATCAGGGAAGGATATACATAATGTGATGCTAATACTAATGACATATATGGGACATCAATCCATTAAAGCCACAAATAAGTATGTCAGAATAGTAGAGGCTATGTTTCCTGAAATTGTAGAACAGGTGGATATGGCTCATAATCATATTTTCCCTAATATGAATGAAATGATTGATTAGTTATGCGTTAAGACTTGGAATTATGACAGATTTTGGAAAATATCTCACAGATTATTTAAACCGTTATCTCACAATGGAATGTGGTTGTTCCTATCAAACGGTAAAACAATATAGTGTAACATTTATGCTTTTTATACAATACATGTATAAAATTGAACTAATAGCTCCGGAAAAACTATGCCTTAAAGAATTTACAAAAGAAAGAGTTTTGGGATTTTTACATTGGCTGGAAGATACAAGAAAATGTTCAATATCAACAAGGAACAACCGTTTATGCGCCTTACGGTCATTTTTTAAATTTCTTCAATATCGTGAGGTTAAGGGTATGGCTTATTGGCAAGCTATATTGAGTATCAAACAGAAAAAGACACCTTTTAAGGAAATGTCTTATCTGACTACGGAAGGAGTAAGGGTATTGCTTGAACAACCGGATTTATCAACTCGCAAAGGGCGTAGAGACTTTGTTCTTATGGGGCTATTATACGACAGCGGTGCCAGGGTTCAAGAAATCATAAACCTCACCCCGGAAAATATAAGATTAGGAGAAACTACGACTGTAAAATTACATGGGAAAGGTAATAAAATCAGAGTAGTTCCTCTCTCTACCAACCAAGTGAAAAATTTAAGGTTGTATATGGACGAAAACAATCTTTTTGCAGCACAATATAGATGTCATCCATTATTCCCTAATCCCAAAGGAGAAAGGTTGACAAGAATGGCTGTATTAGATATTGTGAAAAGACATGCAGAAAATGCAAGGAAACAATATTCAGAGTTGATACCCAATAATATATCTTGTCATACTTTTCGACATTCAAAAGCTATGCATATGCTGGAAGCAGGTATAAATCTCGTTTATATTCGTGACTTTCTTGGACATACTTCTACAACAACAACGGAAATATATGCCAGGGCAAGTGAAAAAATAAAAGAACAGGCATTGAAGAAACTGACTTCTGGTATTATTCAAGAAAGCAAAACTACATGGCAAAAAGACGGAGATTTAATGGAATTCCTAAAAGCTTTACAAGTAAAATATAAATAGAGGAATAGAATAGAGTGAAGAGTATTAGTTTAAAATTCTCTTCACTCTATTAAATATAATGTAAACAATTCAATAACTACAAAGTTAATAATCAGATAACTAACAGATGCTTTTTACATAATAAAATTGCTTACATAACCGACCTGGTAGGCAAGGCTGGCAAGAAGAACCGAATCACGACCAAAACGGCGGAACATCCGGCACAGCTTCCGCATGTCAGCACGGAGCAGGCTGTCGCCCTGTGAGCGGCTTATCTTATGGGTCAGCCGTTCTCCGGGCAACAGTTTGTGCCCGTATCCTATGTAGGGCAGGTGTCTTTTCTCTCCATGCCAGCCCTCGTAGAATTTGGTGCAGAGTATGGCACGCTCGAACGGAGGCAAGTTGTATATTCCAAGTTCTCTGACCTTGTCCGTCGCCGGTTTTTGCGCACTGACACCGGCCGTACATATTGAAAACAAAGCCAGCAGGAACAATACATATTTCGTTGTTGTCATCTGGCTCCTTTCCTGTTCACTACGTCCTTTATCATCTCTTTCACATCCTGGCCCACTCTTACAAAGTTCCGGTAAAGGATGCGTTCCCGCTCTTCCTTCGACTTGAACGTGTAAAACTTGGGCAGCGGCACATAACCGGCTTCCTCTTTCCTGATTTCCTCCATGTCGAAGTCGGTCTTGCAGAAGAACTTGGAAGTCTTGAACTCCGCAGCCTCCTGTATGTTCATGCTGTCGCCACGGCCTGTTTTCGTCTTAACGAAGTCACGGGCCACCTGCCCGCAAATCCATCCAGTAGGCAAGTCCGAGATTTTCGAGGCGGGCACAAGATTGTCCATGTTCTCGTTCAGGTTAATGCTGGTCTTATCCCTGTCGATGGTCACGCCTTTCTTCAGCTGCACCACTTTGCCGAAGATGTCATTGCTCAGCCATTCCAAGGTTTCCTTGGCACGTGCTGAGCCGGACACCACGTTGCCCACCGTGGTGATGATTTTCTGCATACCGACTTTCCCGTAGTCGGCCTCCAACTGCGGCAGTTCCTGGAAGCCCAATGCCACGCTCACCTTGTTGCTTCGTGCCGTACCAATCAGGCGGTCTATCTTGTGGAAGTACAGCGTGGGCAACTCATCGACAATAATGCTTACGGGAATGTTCTTGCCCTGACCGGTGTTCACGCGGGTCACAAGGCGGTTCAGTATCAGGGCATTCAATGCCCCGATGATGCTCTCCATTTCCGGGTCGTTGGCTATCAGCAGGTAGCTGGGATTTTTCGGGTCGCTCACCTTCAGGTCGAAATCGTCACCGTCCTTATGGAATATCCAGTACGATTCCTTGGTGGCAAGTCGGGATGTATAGACACGCAGCGTGCCGATCATTCCTTCCAGCTGCTCCATCGCCTTGTTCTGGAAGGCCGTCTGGAACGGGCCGAGCAGCGGCGCCACCTCATTGTCCGTCTGCAAGACCTCGAAGATGGTCTGGTAGCTCTCGTTCAGGAACGACAGGATGTGCGGCATGTCCGAATACTTGCCCAGCCAGTAGGCGGGTTCCACGATGTTACCGCCCTTACGGTCACGCACCACGCCCGTGGGCTTCCAGAACTTGGTCTCCTTGTCCTGTACCTTTTCCGCATACAGCCTGTTTCCGTCCTTGTCGTATGGTTCCCGTTCATAGTTAACAAAGAAGTAGATGCAGGCGGCAAGGAAGTTCACCGCCGAGGTCTGGAAGAACTGGTCGCTGCCGCCGCCTCCCTCTTTCTTGCCCTTCTGCAGGGATTCCAGCAGGGTTTCCGCCGTTTCCGAGGCTGCCGCAAGGTTTGGGATGTACTTCGCCTGTATCGGGTTCACCCTCCGGCTGTACTCCACGTTCACGAAGTTGATGATGTTGAACTTGCAGCCTTCGGGCAGTTTCCCCAGCTTCTGGTTCTTCTTGTAATGGTAGTATAGTTTAGTGGCCAAAGTGGGAAACTTGTAATCGTAAACTACTAAGGCAAAGCCTTTTGCGGAGTGCTGGCGGATGAACGGTTCGATGATGGAGAAGGTCTTGCCGCTGCCCGGCGTACCTACCACCCACGTTCCCCTGAAAGGATTGACGATGTTCACCCAGCCCTTGCGGAACTTGCCCTTGTAATAAAAGCGCATGGGCACGTTGACCGAATACTTGTTCTCCACCAGTTCCGTGCATTGCTCGAAACTCTCGTTCTCCAGGTTGAACCGGTCTTTCAGCAGGCCTTCCTTCAGGTATTTGGAGATGTTGTCCAGCGCCACATGCACGAGGACCGTACCCAGTACGGATGCCGCCATATAGAGTATGATGTTCAAGCGCAGGGAATAGACACGTACATCCATCGGACGGTTGTACAGCCAGACAGACAGCACGAGGAAGCCGATGCCGCACACCAACGGGTAGAGAACCTGCCTGCGGGCATCGAACTCCAGGTGCTTCTTGTTGCGCGTGCCCACACAGGTGATGCAAATCAGCAGCACGGTCGCCACCTTACTATATATAAGATTCCCGTCGTGGTAGATGAGCCACGCTTTCATGCGGTCATGCACGTCGCAGACAATGCCGTTCCACTGGTCCAGCACGGCCGGGTCAATGGCATACATGAAAAACTCCAGCAGGACGGACACGTACACCACCGTCCGGAATATCTTGTAAGCTCCTTGCAGTTCCTTGCTTTCTTCCATATCCTTTATTCTTTGGTTCTAAATGTTAATGTCACTGTTTTTATATCCCACGTGCGGCCTAATGGCCTCCAAGCTTAGAGCTTGCCTTTGTCCCATGCCGGACGAAAAAAACGATTTTATCTGTTCCAAAACAAAAAAAGTCATGTTTATGACGTAAAAAACAAGACTTTTTTCTGTATCTTTGCCCTCGGAAACAAGAAGTTTGCATCATGGTTATCACCAGACAGATAAAGGAGACATTGGAAACCATGCCGCAAGGCAGGGTCTTTTCCATCAGTGACTTTCCCATTCCGGCGGAATACCAGCCGGCATTGGTCAAGGCTTTGAGCCGCATGGTGGCCGGCGGTGGAATCCGCAAGGTGGCCAAGGGCAGATACTACAAGCCCCGGCAGACCGTGTTCGGCGTCCTGAAGCCTTCCGTCATGGAAGTGGTCAAGGACTTGCTTGAGCGGAACGGTAAGCCTGTGGGTTACATCACCGGCACCGCCGCGTTCGCGCAGATGGGGCTGACCACGCAGATAACGTCCGCCATCACCATCGGCGTGAACAAATACCGCCGTCCGTTGAAGAGGGGGGAGTATTCCGTCTCGTTCCTCGTGCAGCCCAATGAAATATCGGAGGAGAACATCCCCCTGTTGCGCATCCTCGACGCGCTCAGGCTGCTTCGCGACATTCCGGCGGTTTCCCCGGACGATTGCGTGCGCGGGGTGTGCCGTCTGGTCGCCGCGCTGTCCGCCGCAGAACGCGAGAGGCTTGCGTCACTTGCCAAAGCCTATACGCCTTACGTCCGTGCCTTGCTGGGTGCGGTATTCGAGGACATCGGGTCGGAATCCTTCGGTCTCCGTGGCACCCTCAACGGGGTCACTACATACAAACTCCCTGTTTCAGCACAGGCCTTACCCACCAAATCAGCGTGGAACATCGTATGAAACTGCATGAGGACAGACAGCTTTTTGCCGATGCCATTGAAGCTGCGGCCCGCCCGAAAGACGAGGGCGGCTTGGGAATCAAGAGCGTCTTTATTGAAAAAGACTATTGGATTTGCCGCTCGCTGTCGTTGATGGCGGAGGGTGACAAGGACAACCGGGCCGTTTTCAAGGGAGGCACCAGCCTGACCAAGGCATACGGCATCGGGGCGCGTTTCTCCGAAGACATCGACGTGGCCATATCCGATGCATGGACGCTGAGCGGCAACCAGTTGAAGAACCTTATCCGCCGCACGGCGAAGAACATGACCGCCGGATTGGAGAAACTGGTCATCCCCGGACAGACCAGCAAGGGGTCGCACTACCACAAGGCTTTTTATGTTTATCCAAAGGCGGTTGACGTTTCCCAAGCCGGAGCCATCAAGGCCGGACAGCTTTTGGTGGAGATAAACAGCTTCGCAAATCCTTATCCGTTTGAAAGGCGAACGCTGACGTGTTTCCTGGCGGATTTCCTGCAGGCGTCAGGCAACGGGCGGTTGGCCGAGGAGTACGGGCTGCTTCCTTTCGAGGTCAATGTGCTAGACAAACGCCGCACCCTCACCGAGAAATTGGTGTCGCTGCTCCGCTGTTCGCTGGCCGACTTGTATATGCCGCAACTGGCGGCGAAAATCCGCCATTTCTACGACTTGCACCACTTGCTCCATGACAGTGAGTGCCGCGATTATCTCTACAGCACGGCCTTCTCCGATGACTTCAAGTCGCTGTTCGACCATGACAGGCAGAGCTTCGACAAGCCGGAAGGCTGGCTGGGACAGAATATCGGGCAATCACCGCTGATGGTGGATTTGCCGGATGTCTGGAACCGGCTCAAGGATGTTTACCGGAACGAATTGCGGAATCTGGCATACAGGCCAATCCCTGACGCTTCCGAAATAGAGATGAGCATCCGCGAGTTGATGGAGGTTGTCCGTTCAATCCATGCGGATGGCTGATGGTATCGTCTTTTCGTCCGACAATGTCAAAGAACACTTCTTGCTTTTATATTCTTATTCGTTACTCGTTTAGCGTGATGACGGGCCGCACCTTGTGAGCCTGTGTCTTCGGTGTTTCCTGCATGGCGCCGCTGCCGGTCGAGTAGAGCCACGCCTTGGCTGTTTCCTGTCCCTCCACTTCGGTGCTTGTCCAGTACCAGCAGTCGTCCGTGTCATCGGGCAAAGGGTCACCTCCGCAAGCCTCGATGTAGGGATTGACCAGTTCCTTGGCCGCATACAGCAGACGCATCTGTGCCACCGAAGGGACGTATGCGCTCTGGCCGTACCGCCAAAGGTCAAACACCTGCATGGCCATTGGCGAGGACACGTCTTGCGTGTCATACAGCGCGAAGGTGTTTTCATTGCCGTCGTATGCCGACGGGTCTGCCGATGTGCCTTGCGACACGCCCAGGCTGTCCGCAAAGGCTTCCGGGGCAAGGTCGTGCAGGTACACCGCATATCCAGTTCCCGTCATGTCCTCACCATGGTTCACATAGAACACCACGCCGATAGCCTCCTTGCCGGAAGCCGTATATTCCTCATAACTCATGGTCTCTCCTCCGATACAGAGGATGTGCCCGGCCTGCATCGACGTGTCCGACGACTCGTGATGCCCGTCGCACCCCGTCAGGGCAACAGCCAATGCAAGTACGGCTGCCGCCCACGCTTTTCCAGTCTTGTTTATATTTCCTTTCATGCCTGATTCCCCATTCTTTATTTAGTTGGTATTTTCACTCCGATAACGATTCCTGTCCTGAACAGGTCTTCACCTTTTATCATCAGGTCGCACTTGGCCTGCCAGAACAGCTCCCAGCCCTTGCGGAGCGCATAGCTGTGTTCATATCCCGCATGGATGCCGCCAAGCACCCTGTCACTGTCCGAGCCGAACGACGCACCCAGGCGCAGGTTGCCGTGTTGGTTCCTGCTGCGGAACACGCAGGGCTTGTAGGCAGCTCCCACGCCCCAGGTGTTATAGTTGCTCCAGAAAGACTTCGGACACACGTGCTTACAGTCCGTGCATTCATCCCATTTCAGATAAACATTCCCGAAAAACTCCCAAGAATGGTGGTAGTTCGTTTCATACTCGTAGCCGATGGTCAAATCCATGCCCCTTTCATACAACAGTCCTGCTCCGATTTGTATCCTGCCGTGCCGGTCATCGGCAAAGATGGAAGCTGACACCGTCAGCAAAAGCACAGACAGTATCAATGTCCTTCGCACAATAAAATTCTTCATTCTCTGTTCATCATTCTTCATTTTTTACTCCTCCATCAATAACACGTCATTGAAACTGTCCGCACAAAGCACGTCCTCGTAGTCTATGTTCAGTGCAATGGTACGTCCTGAAATCTGCCTCTCGCTCACTTCTATGGTCAGCACCTTGTCGTTCGGGAAAGTCATTTTCTTCACGACCAGCACGTTGCGGTAGCCGTGCAGGAAAGACCGCCTCCGTTCCAGTTCCATTTCAGGCTTCAGTTCGATAACCTGCGCGTTGGTGGCTTTCGACACTTTCTTGTCCGCCAGTTTGACACGGATCTCGTCGATGTCGAAACGGATGTCCGTCCGGTTTTCAATGGAGAAGTCAATGAAGAAGTAATCACCCACGGCATAGATGTTGTTCAGGCGCATGGTCATCCTGTGCTGCCTGCGGCTCACGTTTCGGTAGCGGGCGGGCGACAGCCATACCTGCCGGGCGAAGCGGTACATGTCCTCGGTGGAGAGTGACACGGCCGGGTTGTGGTATGCCGTCATTTCCACCTGCTGAATTTCCTTGTCCGTCACGGCCTCCTGCATCCGGGTGGTGTAAATCAGTGCGTATTGCGTGCGGTAGCGTTCTGTCACGATGGTGACAATGGCCAGCACTTCGCCGTCCCCGTGTCCCGCGTCCTTGGGCTTCAGGCGGATGGTGTTGTTGATGGGCTGGTCGCCCGCTATCCTGTCCGTGGAGATGTCCACGAAACGGATGGGTTCGGTGGCGGTGATGACGGTGGTCACCTGCTCGTTCACCGTCAGTTGCTCCATTTCGTTATAGGTCCGTTGCGCACGGACCGCCGTACCTGTCAGCAGGACGGACATTATCAGGATTCCTTTTTTTATCAGTATCATGTTCATTCGGATTGCTTTCATTTTAATTGTTATTCTTTTCCCTGCCGTTCACAAGATAAACGAACGTGCCGTATTTCAGCTTCGCCTTGTTTTTGCGCACGACTTTCGCAAGGGCGTTGCTTGTGCGTTGGTAAGCGTTCTGTATGGCCTGCATTCCCCATTGGGTGAAGGCGTTCCCTGTAGAGCCGCTGTTGATGCTCATCGTGCTGCCGAGGGCGTTCGACGCCACGTCCTGCGTGGTTTCACGGAACGAACTGCTTGGTACGTACAGCCCCTCCAGTCCGTCCGTGTCATAAAGGGAAAGGTTCACCTTTATCAGCTCGTCTTCCACCAGCAGGCTCTTGATGCTGCCCTTCACCCGCTGGCTGCCGAAACCGCTCATGACGGCGTACAGGTAAGCCCCTTTCTCCACCACCTTCCCGTCTATCTCGATGTCGTCCAGCAGCCGCAGGCGCACCCGCGATGCTTCCACCGCCTTGATGTCCTCGTCGATGATGGCCTTTATCAGGCGTGGCTCCGGCTCGTTCTCTGCCAGGGTATTGAAGTAGTCAGAGGAGGTCTTCACCTTTTTCACCACCTGTTCCGCTCCGGCATTCTCAGCCGGTTCATTCACGGCGTTTTCGTTGATTTCCACCTTGCCGCCTATGGAGACATTTCCGGCGGGAGCAAGGCTGTCCGTTCCCGTACTGTCCGCATCTTGTAGACCCTTTTGCCCCTGCGCCCTGGCTTCTGCCAATGCCTTGTCCAGTTCGGCCAACGCTTCCTTGCGCCGTTTTTCGCTCCGGGCGATGCGTTCCTCCTCACTCAGCGGTTGGATATCGCCGGAATCCGCCAGCACCGCTTCGCCTTTTTCGGCGCTTTTGCGCAGGCGTTCCTGCATCTCACGCAGCCGTTCCAGTTCTTCCGACCGTTCGGCTGCTTCCGAATCGAGCAGGGCGAGGTCTTCTTCTGTGTATTTCGATTCATATTCTTCCTTGTCTGTGCCATTGTCATTGCGTTCTATGTTTTCCACGGCGGAATAATCCTGTATCCGTCCGTAGGATTTCACCATGCTCTCGTATTTGCCCCCGATGCCGTCATCGCGCATCTGTGCCTCGGGCAGCTCCGGGTTCAGGAACTCGGTGGTCTGCAGCTTGGAGGGGGCTTTCGCCGTTTCCGTATCGAAGATGTCCATCACCAGATACCCGGTCACCAGCAGCAACGGGTAAAGGATGGCAGGAAGCACGTACTTCGGTTGTCTGAAATTAATCCTGTCCGTTATCATCATGTGTAGGTCTTTTTTGTTTCAAAAGTATTTCCTGCCGTTCCGTGGCGGTTTCACGGTTTTGGCTGTCCGGAGTATGGCATACCGATACCACCCGGCACACATTCAGCGCAAGGCATCCCAGCACAATGCCGAACACGATGCCGAGGAACCATTTCGGATGCGAACAGGCAAAACGTTGCGCACATCCGGCCGCCTTGTCCAGACGCAGGAACCGGGCTGCCTTCCGTCCGGCTTCCACTTCCTTCCTGTACCTTTTAGCATACTTCGGGTCATCCTTGTCAGGCATCTTCTCCCCGAAAATCAGTTTCTTCCATCCCATAGCTTGATTATTTCAGTGTTTAAATTCTTCATTCTTAACTCTTCATTCTTCATTTAATAGTTGTTCTTCGTCTTCTGCTCGATGTCCTTGTTCAGCAAGGTGCGCCAGTTCACTATCAGCAGCCCGTGCGGGTTGTTTTCCGTCCTCGGCACCCGTTTCAGCTGCCCTGCGGTGACCAGTTCACGCATCAGGATAGAGGTGCGCCGTTCGATACGCTGCCTGCCGTAATAGGTGAACTCCATCTTTTCCTTGTCGAACTTGATGCTGTCGCAGAAAATGCTGAACACCGCGCTCGTACCCATGATGTTGTTATAGAATCCCTTTTCCTTCAGCGTGTTATACTGCGCAAGCCCCGTCTCATCCACCAGGTACATGGCTTTCTCCATGGTGTACTGGATGTATTTGTCGTCCGGGGCAAGGGTGAAAAAGTAGTGGTGGAAGGCTTCTACATGAGCTTTGGCTTCCACTTCCAGCGTCTCCTCCATAGAGGTGCGCTGCACCAGTACCGGTACGTTCCCGTCCAGCACATAGATTTTCTTTTGCGCGTCGGCCACCATGCCGCGTGCCATCCAGATGCTCGACAGGCTGATGATGACGCACCCGATGATGACCGACACACAGATGATGCCGACCAGCTTGATCTTGTTTTCCAGATTCTTTATGACCATAGGCTATTTTTCATTAATCGGGTTACTGATGTATTCTTTATGCAGTACCGGCATCAGGGCCGTCTTCAGTTCCGCCAGCAAGGACGCGAACTCTTCTTGGAAAGCCTGCACGTAATACCCTTCCATGGCCACATGGAACCAGACCTGCCAGATGCCCTCTTCGTCTTTCCGGAGCTGGGCAATATGCAGGCGGCAGGTCAGGTATTCCACCAGGGGAACAATGTAACGGTCATCGTATTCAAACGCTCCGTCCAGTTCTTCAAAGACCGGGTCAAGGCTGGCACTTTCCAACCTTCGGGTGAACTCAAGGCTCATCCGTTGGTTGGCGAAACTCATAAAGCGGGCGTCCTTGCACCATTTTTCAATTTTCTTTTCTATCTTCATTTGAATGTGTTTATAAGGTTCTTTATCTCATTATCGAGTGCATGGCACCGGTCGCCGACATCTTCACCTGCTGTGCCACTCCCTCGCCGAAGTTTCTCGTACTGAACGCCGTGTCACCCTCCGGTATCATCCATGCCGCCAGGTCGGGCACAAGGTTCAGGCACTTCAGTGCCACGATGCTGGCCGCCATCAGGTAGCCCGCCGAGAAGAACGAGTTCTGCAGGTAGGCCGCCATCGTCTGCTCGCTCGCCGTTATCGCCGTCAGGTTCTCCACCTGAATGCACAGCACGATGTCGAACAGGAGCAGCACGTAAAAACCTACGAAGTATAGCATCGCTCCGTAGAAATGCACCGTCAGGTATCTGGTGATCCACTTCGCCCAGGCGCCTTCCCATTTGGGCAACAGCGAGAAAGCCCATTGGATAGGCCCGAATATCGTCAGCATTCCCAACAGTATCTGCTGGCAGTAGATGGTGCTCCACCAGCCGATACGGTACACAATCAAGGCGATGACCATCACGATTTTATCAATGCAGACGGTGGCACCGCTCACCAGGGATGTGAACCACAACCGGCTGGCGTCCTTCTCCATTTCCGTCACCTCGTCCACGCCGGTCTGTTCCATCGTCGATTCCACCAGTGCAGGATCCATCGTGCCCGAACGGGCGATGTCGGCCTGTGCCTGCAGGCTGGTATACATGGTGTCACGCACATAGATGAGCTGCTGCACCTCCTCGAACTTGTCCGTTATCTGCATGGCTTCCGCCTGGTAGAGGTCGTGCGTGTACGAGCCGATGGCGTTGGGGATGTAGGACAGGAAGTCCAGCACGCACCAGCTGCTTCCGCTGTTCGTGATGCCCGTGTCGGCAGGAGGGTACCACCACGACATGATGACCGCCACAGCCAGCGGCTTGAACAGCTTCATCACGTCTATAGGCTCTTTCTTCACCATCATCTTGTACGCCATTCCCGCCGCCATGATGATGGCGAACAGGGCGGCGAGTGCCATGCACATCTGTAGGATCCACCAAAATGGCCCCTGCGACCCTGTAAATGTGGCGTCGCACAAGAACTCGTTGGTCTGGAATATCACGTCATCTATCTCTTCCTCAAGCAGATGGATGCCGAAGTCTGACAATATGTTATCTCCCATGTTTCTTTCTTGTTGATATACTAATTTCCGTTAGAGAACCGGTTGCGTTCCATTACCGGCAGGATGCCGTCCCTTTTCAGCCGCTCATAGATGAACATCCGGCCTTTCTGTGTCCATTGGGTGCGCATCACCGATTTCCCGTTCTCCAACCGGATGGTCGCGCTGTGTACATAGCCCCTGTCCTTGTAAGCGGCGTAAAGTATCCATTGCCTGTTGTCCTTGTACTGGATACCCTTTTCATGGAGGATGCCGTTCATCTTGCGTCCCGACATCCCGTAGTCCTGTGCAATCTGGGTGATGTCGAGCAAGCCCTTGCATTGCAGTACCAGTTCCACATACGTAGTCCGTTTGCCCAGTTCCTCTATCTTTTCCTGTTGCTGCCCGATGAGCAGCTTTTGTTCCTCGCATTTTGCTTCCATCACCAGACGGAGCCTCCGTTCCTCCTTGATGGCATTCGCCAGCCCTATAAGGAAATCGGGATCCGTTACGGCCCGTTGCAGGGCGGCATCGGTCAGATACGCCCCGTGCCTGCGGATGCCCGGCAGCACCTCGGAAGTAACCCATTTGCGGAAGCGTTTGGCTTCTGGCTTCCGGCTGTCGAGAATGACGTCATAGAGTCCGTCCTCGTTGACAAAGTTCATAACCTGCTGACGCCCAATGCCGTCCGGGACGGTGTACTTTGAAAGTACGTCATCGCTGAGACGCTGCACCACCTTGCTTGGGACAAGGTTCAAGACCCTTGCGACATCGACGAGGCAGAACAAAGGCTGCTCCGGTGTGCCCGCGGTCCTGATCGTGCCGAATTCCTCATTGCTGAAAATCCGAATGTTGTTGTCCATTGTCCATATTGTTTTATTGGTTCATATTTTATTCCATTGTCCGCCATCCCGCCTCACGCCAACGGTTCATCGCCGCCAAGGCAATCTGCGCCCTCCGGTCTTCGATGGTGGCCGAAGCGTCCAGCAGTTCCGCCACTTTGGTGGAATTGGCCAGCCTTACCAGGTAGCGCACCAGGGTCTCGTTCTTCCGGAGGATGTCAGCATGGATGCGCAGGTATTGCTTTTTCCGTTGCGAGTTCGGCATATAGGCGTCCTGCACCGCCTTCACGGCGCAGATGTACATATTGTAATAATCCCTCCAATACTCCTGTCCGCTGCCGCTTCCACCGGCTTCGGCTATCCGCCGGATGTTCCTGTCGAAGTTTTCCAAGGCTGCGTTTACCTTTTCACCCTCGGCCAGCCAAGCCATATCCAATGCACCGCCGCTGCGGTCAGCCACGTTCAGGGCTTCAATACGGGCGCGTTGGGTCATGGCGGAATCCAACGCTTCGGCATCGTCCGTTTGGTTGTAGAGGTTGATGCCTGCCGCCGTGCGGAAGCCCAACTTGTTCTTTGCCGCCGCGCTTTTCTGGTAGGATTTGTGCAGCAGCTGGTAGTACAGGCTTGGCGTCAGCGAGCCGGAACCGATTTCCGCCACCGTTATCTGGTTCATCTTGGCGGCGTCATGGCTGTAGGTCACACTTTGGGCAAGTGCCTTGGATGACAGACCGAACATCGCCGCCCCTATACCTATTATATATACAGCTCGTCTCATCTCAATTCTTTCGTTTCTTATTCTATAATTTCCTGTTGTTTATTTTCTTGTTCCTTGTCTCTTGTCCCAGCATTTATCCGTTCCCTTTCATCGGTTGAACGGGTTCAGCCCGGAATCCCTCCACCGCCGGAAAGCTTCGTTCGCAATCTGCGACTTGTCCTTACGGAGATACACGCTTTCCTTCCAATAGCCTGTGCGGAGCTGGATGTACCGCCATGTCTCGAAATAGGCTTTGTTCAAGTGCTTCTCGATATTGTCAAGCCCCTGGTTGATGCTCTCCAGTACCAGCAGCAAGTCCGAGGTGGAGCAGGCCGCCGCACCGGTGGCGTACAGCACGAGGTCGCTCATCGAACGGTACAGTTGCTTGCCGTCCTCCGCAATGCTCTGCACGCACCGCAGGCTGATGCCGATAATCAGTGTATCATGCAGTTCCATCTTGTTCCGTTCCATCACTTTCGTATAGTAATCGTTTAATAAGTTCTTATAGTCCCCAATCCGGTCGCTCACGGTGCTGTAGGTGGAATACACGTTCAGCGAGGTGCGTAAGGACTGGTACAGGATGTCAATCACATCGAAAGCCCTTGTGTACTTGTCCAGATTCACGTTCAGTTCCTTGTAGTCCACTGCCGCCCCGCTGCTGTATTCGTGCAGCAACTGGTTGCTCAGCTCCAGTGTCGAGCGTGCCAGCAACAGGCTGCGCTGCTGCTTGTGGTCGTTGATGTAGGCTTCCACAGAAACGATGTCGAAATTCCATTGCGCCAGTGTTTCTAACGGAAACACCGCTACCAACATCACAATGACCGCATATCTGATATTTTTAATTGACATTCTCATTCCCTTTCCTCCCTTCCTTCTGCCGTTTCCCCGTATTTCCCGTTGTAGTCCACCGAGTGCAGGCTGTTTGCCGCACCCTGCAGCCACCTGCGGCGGCATTCCTCCACCAGGGTCAACCTGTGTCCCCGTTCGTCATTGACGTATGGTGCGATGTCCTTCAGCACGTCGATGATGCCGATCCTGTAGTTCATCATCTTCTCCAGTGACACGAGGTCGGCGTATATGTTCGTCAGCCGGGCTTCTACCTGCCGGGCGATTTCCAGACGGTCGGACGCCCACAACAGGTGATAAGTGTCCGTACTCGCATCTTCCTCCACCGGCTCCGACTTCACGTACTCCGTGGTAATCTCGCATGAAGGATATTGCCGGGCAATCTCTGACAGGCGGTCATTGACCATCCTTGCCTTTTCCTCCTCACTCATGCCGGGGTCAAGCTCGATGATGTCCACCACTTCCGTGTCCGAATACTCCGACGTAAGCTCCCAGCTTATCTGCATGATGGCACGGTGTATCTTGATTCCCAGGAAATACTTGGGCTTGCGGGCGATGGAGAGGGTGGCCTTGAAGGTAATGGTGCCGTCAATGTTCGGGACGGTGGCTTCCCGGATGTAACTGTAGCCGTTCCACCGGCCGTCACCCTGCCACGTCAGGCTGTAGGCGTTCCTGCATTCCTGCATGATGGCGGGGATACGGTAATAGTCATCGGTGGGCACGTCATTCTCCGCAGCCGCCTCTTCCCTGGCCTGTGCCAGTTCGTCCTGTCTCTTCCGGACAGCGGACAGGTCAGACTCAAGCCGGGTGATTTCATCCTTGTTGCGGTTGTACTGCCGGCGCAGGGAGGCCGCTTCTTCCACGGTGGCGGACGCTATCTGCTTCACTAAGTCCGCATTCTCTGCTTCCAAGGCGTCTATCCGGGATTGCAAGGCCACAGCTTCCGCATTGTATTCCGTTTCCAGTTCGTCCAGTCCGGACAGGTCCAGTCCGTTGTCGCCCTGCACGGTTGTCTGCATGGCGCATTCCTTGGAATGTCCGTCCAGACTGCCGCCGCAGGTGCGGCATTTGTATTGGGTGCTTCCGCTGCCCAATGTCACTCCGTCATGGCAGGTCACGCTGACAATCACGCTCTCGCATCCCTGCAGCTTGGCTTCGTCCGTAGCTTGGTAATAGTGCCTGGCGTCATAGCCGATGACATACACATACCCCTCCTCGTTGTCGTTGAACTCCGACAGGCGGGCGTTCAGCCCGGCCTTAAAGGCGTTCAGGTCCATCTTGTAGGAGTCGAATACGTCCTCATAAACCACCTCCTCGTGGTTCCAGCTTCTTGTTACCTTGATGTTGTAGGCGTATGCCTTCTGTATCTGTTTGCCGCCCCGGTTGATATTGTAACCGGAACGGTAATAACTGATGCTGTACGTATAGCCGTCATTCGCCTGGTTCATCTGCCGCACTTTCTCCCTTGACCATCCGGCATACCGTTCCGAATTGCCAAGTATCTGTTCCGTCTGTGTGCTGTTAGGATAAAATCCGGCATCGGAGGTGTTGAAGCGCGTCCATTCCCCGCCGTAGATGATACTGTTGTCATCGGTTGGCGGTGTATAGTCGCACAGGGTTTCCGTGCCGGCATCCCTGCGGTAGATGTACCACCGCTGCGTGTAGTATTGCCCCGCCGCCTCTTTCAGGTAGTCGCTGATCCACGAGGTGAGGTTGTAGTTGTCAATCCGGAATAGACCGGCGACACCCTCCGGCCCGCCGACCATCGAGAGCAGTGTATTTCCCAAGGATTGTTCCATCTGGCCATAGAGGCCGTAGGCGTTTCCGGCCACCCGTGCGATATCGCTTATCTTCCCGTTCAGCAGCTCATGGAAACTGCTTTCGCCCAGAATGGCATCCACGAAATTGTCCGCCCCGGCCGTGGCAAGGCCCACGCCCATGTTATAGAGGTTGTCGATGTCCGTTTTCAAGTTCTCCTTGGTAAAATTGTGCCCGATGTTACCCAAATCGTCAAAAAAGGTTTTCCAGTCGATGCCGCCGCTCTCAGACAGTTTGAACAAGGGGGCGAATTGCGGGGCGATTTCCAGGAACACCACGTCACGGAACGACAACGTTCCGTTTGTGACCACCGACTCGAACTGCATACACAGTGCTTTCACCTCCGTGCAGGTCTTCATCAGGTAACTGCCCCAGTACAGGGCGGTCTGCGGCGAGTGGAGCATCTGCCCGGCCACGGTCAGGATCTTAGGCATGATTTTCGCGCTTACCAGGTGGTAAATGCGCCGGTAATAATAGTTTTCCGTGCCGTCGCTCCAGATGCCCAGTTCGGTCAGGGCCTTGCGGTCGAGGTATTTCGACAGGAAGATGCCCGCCGCAGCCACTTCCGCCGCATTGTATTTCTCCAGGATGTCTTTCACCTGCTCTGTGTAATAGGCTTCCGTGGCCGTTTCCGTGGCGTAGGCCGCCGCCATCGCCGCCACGGTCTTCTTGTCGTAGTTGACGCGCACGTATTGTGCCTCCGCCGAAAGGACGGAAGCACATACGCACAGCAACAGGACAAGGATTTTCTTCATGGGTTACGGTTTTGTGGTTTGCGCGGTCATGAGGCCGCTTGCGGTATGGGCGGGACTTTCATTCTTCCCTGTCTTCGTGTCCCGGTCAAGGCAAAGGGAATACTCCCCGGAACACCATTGTTGTTCGGGAGCCTTGTAGGTGATGTAGCCGCGTTGCTGCAATTCCTCGCTGGCCGTCAGCACGCCTTTCACGGAAAAGCCCCTTACCTTGCACAGCAGGCTGGCAGGATGCACGTAGAACACTTCGGGCTTGTTCTCGTTCTCCCACACATAAATGAGGTAGAAGAACAACACGGTGGCCTCTTTCGAGAAATTGCTGATTTCGTTCGCTTTCCAGAAGTCCTGGATGAATTTTTCTGCTTCCATAATGCTTGAATGTTATTGGTTGATTGCTGATTGGTTATTTTGTTTCCTGCGTTCAAGATGCAGTACCTTGCCCGCCTTGTTCACTTCCAGCGCGAAAGCCAGTGACTTGTCAATGCCGGACAGGTTCCAGTCCCTGCAATAGGCTTCCACGGCTTCCCTGTGGCTGCATCCCAATTCCCGCTTGTAGAGTTTGAGGGCTTCCTTTTCCGCACGTTCGGTGGTGTAGGTCATGTAACACTCCCTCGGCTCTTCCACGCCATACACCTCGCTGACCGTGCCACGGCGGATGAACACCTCGCGGAAGAAACTGCGTCCGTCCTTGTTCTCCAGGCGGTTGATGGTGAATATCTTCTTGCATTCGACATCCGTCAGGCCCAGAATGGCCTTGATGCCGTCAAAACGCTCCCTGAACTTGCTCTGGTCGAGCAGCATCACCACGTCTGAGTTGTTGATGATGGCCTCCTTCACGATTTCGCTGCCGATGATGTCCTGTATCTCCTGTGTCACCACGCCCACGCTGGCCCAGAACTTGCGGGCGGTCTTGTACATGAACTTGATGTATTCAGCCATCAAAGGGCTGGCGATGGCCTTCCATGCTTCCTCGATGACCAAGACCTTGCGGTTCTTTTTCAGGCGCATCTTCTGCAGGAATACGTCCATGATAATCAGTGTTACGATGGGGAAAAGCAGCGGGTCATCTTTGATTGCATCGATTTCGAAGACGATGAACGTCTCGTCGAACAGGGTGCCGTCCATCTCCTCGTTCAGCGTCTTGTCGTGGTTGCCTCCCCGGTAAAAGTCTTTCATCATATAGCGGTAGGTGGAGAGGTCGATGCCCGCAAGGTTGTTCTCGTGGCAGATGTCGGGGATGCGCTGCACGGAGTATTCGTAGAAGGTGTTGAACGACAAGCTCTCCACTTTCAGCTCCTTGCGGCGGCTTTCTATCCCGTCAATCTCCCTTTCAATGCGGGCCATACGTTCCTCTTCCGTCTCCCTGCCGTCACGGGCCGAGTTGCGGTCGTCCACCAGCAGGCTCTTGCGCAGGTCTTCCCGCTGGGGAGGGGTGAAACCGTCGAAGCCGTTGAAAAAGACATCGTAATACTCGGTGATTACCTGGTCAATGAGCCGGTCTTCCGTCTTGCTCACGGTTCCTTGCGAGCCTTTCCATATCAGCAGTACAAGGTTTTTCAGGAAGCCGGTCTTCTCCACGTTCAGTTCCTGACGGTTGATGCGGAACGGGTTCATGGTGATGGGTTTCTCCTCCGTATAGCTGATGTACTTGCCGCCGAGGTATTCGCAAAGCCCCTCGTAGGAGTTACCCGTATCGACCATCACCACGTCGGTATTCTGCTCGTGCAGCTGGCGCACCACGCTGTTGACATGAAAACTCTTCCCGCTGCCCGAAGGTCCCAGACAGAAGAAGTTCGAGTTGTCGGTCAGCTTGTTGCGCCCTTCCTTGCCGGTGATGTCAATGGCTACAGGCACTCCCTGGCGGTCGGTGTAGTAGATTTTAAGCGGGGTGTCCTCGCTGTGCTGGATACGTTCCTTGTACATCAGGCAGGCCGCGGCGTCCCCAAGGGTCAGGAAGCGGTCATAGTCCGGATTCATGCCGTAACAGTTCCCCGGAAAGGAATTTACGAACAGTTCCAGCTGGTTGTACGCCCGCTTGCTGATGTGGATGCCCAGCCGCCCGAAGCTGTTCTCCAGGTAGTTGGTGGGCTTCTGCAGGTCGGTGTCCTTGCCGCAGCAGACCATCAGGTTGTAATGGATGTACACCAGTTGCTTGTTCTCCCTCGCCACCACGTCCTGCACGCGCTTGATGTCCTCCACGGCCATCAGGTTCGACGGGTTGGGGATGCTCGCATGGCGGTTCTTCTTCTTTTCCAGCGCGGCAAGCTCCTTCTTCTGGCCGGGCATGAAAATCATCTGGTTGTAAACCACGGTCCGCGCTTCGGGTATGCTGTCAATCATGGAAACCAAATCCACCGGCATTTCCGTATTGTTTACCTCAATGTTTGTGAACGGCCTTACCAACGAGGGCAGGCCTGCGCTGTCCACATCGACGATGGAAAACACCTTGCATTTCCTGCCGCCCATCTCCACGCATTCCTCGCCCGCCTTGAAGCTGTCCATCGCCACGGGCTTGCCCGAGAAATCCATCGTGAAGTAATGGTCCACGTAGGCGCTTGCCTCCTTGCCGTTCAGGAACACGGCCCGGATGCCCGCGTCGCGGAGCTGGTCCCTTACCTTGCGAATCTTCACAAGGAAGTCCTTCCACCGTTTGCCGTCGTAGGAGAACAGGCCGCTTTTCCGGTTCTCCTGCGTCACTGTCAGGTAGGTGCGGCTGTTGGTGTACTGCCTGCCCTTGAAATAGCGGAAATAGGCCTCGCTGAGGAACTCATGCCTGCCGCCGCTTATGCCCTCAAAGCCCTGCCGGGTAAAGATGTCCTGCTTGTGCAGGGCATAGCCTTCGCCAAGGGTCTGTGCCAGTGCGGTGAACAGCCGGGTATATTCATAGTAGCTGTCGATGTCGGCGGAGTATTTCTGTACAGGGTTTTCGATGCGCAGGATAGCGGAATATTCCCCCGTCTTGGTATAGAGGATGCCGATGCCATCCACGTTCTCAATGGAGAAATAGATGTCGCGGAAGACACGCTTGCGCTTGCCTCCCGTACCGAAAGCGCGGACTGAGATGGCCATGCCCGTGCAAAGTGCGATGAATGTCAATAGTACATAGAGTGTCATTGTGTTTTGTTATTCATTCTCGTTTAACGACCATAAAAGCACAACCGGCTCAGAACAGGTAGAACAGCCGCAGTTTCCCTTTGGCATACCGTTTTGAAAGCTGTCCTGTCACTATCCCGCAGGTGAAGTCTATCCGGTAGGAAGTCCGTTCCCCACTTTCCGAGGAGGTCAGGTACTCACCTTCGGGTAAAGCCAGGTGTACACGCCTTCGGAAATCCTTGTCGCATCCTGTCCTGTAGTACAGCCATGCCATTTCAGCCAGTGAGGGCACGTAACTTCCGGGATGCCGCCTTGCCTCGCCCAGCATGGAACGCCTGCCATAAGGTGTGGACGGTTCTTCCGAAGTATCCGCCTGCGCATCCAGTAGCCGTTGTGTCAGGCCTGCCCCGTCGGCATAGCCTAAGGCACAGTCTTCCGGATAGGGCATACCGGGCTTGTAAATGACGGCTTCGTCCGCCTTTATCCCTTCAGCCGGATTGAGGATTCCTTCCTTGCGTTTCCCGTCGATGGTGGCGAAGGTCCTGCCGCTCCGGGTCTCCTTTCCGGAGAACACATAATATCCTTCGCAGTCGGCCAGTGCCACGGCCTTTCCGTGCCTGCCGTCCGTCTTGACCACGACGGCTATGGACAGTGTATCTTTCTTCTCCCGGATGGTACCGTCCGATTGCAGGTAATACCCGATACACACGGAATCCACCCGTGTCTTGGAAGCAACGCCGACCAACGGCCTTTCCGTTTCCACCCAGCTGCCGTTGATGGCCAGCCCTTCCTTCTTCTTGTGCAAGGAAAGGTGGACGAGGCTGCCCGGCGCCAAAGGCGGGAGCGTAGTCCGCACGGCATGGAGTTTCCCGTTTATCTCCGCACCGATGGTGACGCTGCTTGCCGCTCCGGTCGGAATCAGGTAAAAGTCATGGTTCCTGCCGTTGTTCAGCAGGCAACCGGTATGCTCCCGTATGCTTCCGTCCGCCTTTTCTTCAATCCATTTCCCCACATAAGGTAAATAGTCTCCTTGCGTATAAATGCGTTCACCGGTGATGGTAAGCCAGTCCAGCCTGTCCCGCAGGTCATCGCTCTCGCAGGCGATACGGAGCAGCGCCATGGAGCTTTGCAGCCTGAATGTCGGTCGGATGGCACTCCCGTTGCGGCGGTTGGTTTCCACGCCATAGAGGTTTTCGGTAAATGGGGCGGTCAGGCGGAGGGTGTCGTTTGTTCCCAATCCGTTTCGGAAAGGATAGCAGACGCTGATGGTTGCCATAGTGTCGGAGGTGAGCGCATGGCGGTTTTCCGATACATACACATTCCCCTTCCGGGTGAACATTGTTCCCGCAAATGCCTGCCTTTCTTCTGGTAAGCCAGTGCTTACGTCCATATATACGCCAAGCCGGGGCCATGCAGGGGTTGTCCCCTCCATGTCCTCTATGTGGATTTCAACCGGCTTGCGGGCTTTTTGCCACTCTGTGCGGGTTTTCTCGCTTGATTCAATGGCGGAAACCGTGGACTTGGGTTGTTTCTCCCCGCCGCAGGAGGCGAGCAGCAGCCCGATACATATCATTGGAAAGGCTTGCATCCGTTCGGTGTTTTGTATGGTTCTTTAATCATTTTCGTTTTGCTGTTTTATTGAATAAAATCCTGCATCAAATTCGGCCTGGTTCTGGCCGGGGTATTTTACAGTCCTTTGGAACGTGCATAAACGAACACGCCCTTTTCGTTCTTCTTGCTGTGAAGCCCCTTACGCTGTTTCATCAGGATCAGTGCCGCACCGCCGCCGAGCGAGACCACCAGTACCACCAGTCCGGCAAGGAAGCCGGAAAGACAGTAGGCGGCGATGAAGCCGACGATGGCACCGCCCACTGTCCCCGCCGCCCAGTAGATATACCGGCCCTGAATCCCCATGAATTCAAGGGGCCGTTGCAGTCCCTTGAACATGGGGTATTCAACCGGGCGGACATCAGCGTGCTTCCCTGACATGGCTTAGCTGCTGATGCCGAAGAACAACGGGAGCGCCTGTGCGGCGGCCACCAGGAAGATGCAGGCACCCACAATCATCATGATGGACTTCTTCACGTCCTGTTCCTCGTTGTTCATCTTGATGTACACGCTGATAGCTCCCACGATGGCCACGACACCGGCAATGGCGTAGCACAGCTTCACCACGTAGGGCACATACTTGGCAATCTCGGTCGTCACCGTACCCAGGGCGGTTGTTCCTGCCGTATAGTCTCCGGCGGCGTTCTGGGCGAGGGCTGATACCGTTCCGGCCAGCAGCATAAAGGAGAGCGTCTTCAGCCTCCCGGAAGGGCGGAGGCCCTTCAAGCACTTCTTTAATTTTTCCTGAAACATTCTTTTTACCTTAAAAATTAAACATTATGTGAACTGTATCTCATGTCTCATATCCTATATCCGAAGAAGGCCGGGAACACGACGGACGCGCCGATGATAAACAGGCAGGCACCGGCCACCATCATGATTTCACGGGTGATGCCTTCCTCCCTCGTGTTCATCTTGATGTAAATCTGCAGGCTTGCGTAAATGGCGACGATTGCGGCAATGGCATAGAGCAGGTAGAGGACATACAGCATCATGGTCACCACGAAGTCGTGCATCAGTGCCAAGGCTTCCGCGCCCCAGCTGTAGTCCACACCGCCGCACTTGGCGGAAGCGGGCAGCGACACCCAACATCCGGCCAATACGCCAACCCATCCGTATAGCTTACACTTCATTCCTCGTAACGGTCATTTGTGGTTTGAACAGGGTCTCGCGCTTCCCCTCCAGCAGTTCGTGGAGCGTGGGGGCGTCCACGCCGTCCTCGCTTTCTACCTCGGCTTCCGACAGGCCGGACCTTATCCGTTCCGCCTTTTCCTCCGCTTCATTGCGCCCAGTCCCGGGTGTGTTTCCCTGAACCTCCGCCGTGCCGGCTTCCTCCGCTATTTCCGGCTGTTCCGTACCGGCACCGCCCACACGGAAGCTGTCCTCCGTTTCCTGTACCTCTACAGACTTCTCTTTTCCCATGTCTCCCAAATCAAATACTTCTTCCGTGGATTGGGAACGGGCTTTCTTGCCATGCAAGTCCCTTGCGATAACCACGCCGTAGTAGACGGCGTAGAGGACGGTCAGCACGAGGGCGAATATCATGAATGGACTCATTGCGCGTGTCTTTTTTATAGGGTTACACTTTCGTTTCGGTTGCAAAGGAACGGCAGGTGCGGCCAACAATGAAACATCTTGCGGAAATACCGCCCGGTTTTAACGAGAATTTTCTTCACGGGGAAAAATCATACTGTCAATCATACTCCCGAAGCCTTTTCAAGGGCAGCCATGCCTGCTTTGCCGGGCCGGTTATACTTGCACTGCCATCGGAATGTATCTCTTCCGGGCAACGGAACGCACAAGATGTTCCACGCCCCTTGTTTTTCCCGTGCGAAGATAAGGCAGTCGGGAAGCTGCAAGGCGCAGTGCTGCTTCCTCCTTGCATTCGTTCTCTCCTTTCCGCCTTTGCACTTGCACATAAAAACAAGTCCCTGTGAACTGGTGGAAGCCAGACTGCAGGGAAGAGACATTAAGTTTAACATTAAATTCTCAAAACGATGAAACAGATTATTTGGTCGAACGACAGCTTTATGGACGACAAGGCACGGGTGTATTACCAGAATTTCCAACGGGAGCAGTTGGAAGATGACAGCTATATGGTCAGTGACGAGGAATGGGGCGAGGAGGTCAGCAGTTGGCTGGACGATGAACGGTTCAACCTTGACAAGGAGGTGGACGGTGTGATAATCGCCTTTGGCGACTTGGGCTTGTGGCGTGGACGCAGGCAGGGGTATCAGATTTTGGGCAGCAACATTGCTGACATCCTGCATAGCTCTTGCGATGATTGCGAATGGTACGGTGACAGCTACAACATCCGCGGACGCATGTCGCACCACGACGGCACGAACTATGTGCTTTACAGGGTGGCGAAAAGCCGGGAGGATGCCGAGCGGATAGCCGACAAGATTTACAACCTTGAAATTGACGAGAAAGGTTTCCGTAAGCTCACTCGCTCACTCTATCCCTACGTGGCAAATGTTTACGGCTGGAAAGTTAGAGGGCGCAGGCCGGCATAAAGGGCAGGAGACAAGAAAGGACAGCTGTTCTACCTATATGGCAGGGCGGTTGTCCTTCCTTTGTAGTACGCTCGGCATGAGCATTGTCTAACGGGTGTAAGTCCCGAGTGAGCCCTAATAGCGGGAATCACATAGCCCAAGGCAAGGGTGTCCATCGCGAGGTGGAATCTGAAGGAAGCC
>NZ_NFKD01000060.1:0-28056 GCF_002160215.1 Bacteroides sp. An19
AGCAAGACGAACTGCAGGTCATCGTCCGCAGCCTTGAATACCGAATAGAATCCTTTCAGCACTTCCCGGTTCCGGTCCTCCAGCAGCGTTTCCTCCTGTTCTCCCTTAATGCCCGTATCAAGCACGTCCAGGATAGGCTTGTCGTATTCGTCAATCAACACCACGCAACGTCTACCCGATTGTTCATGGGCTTGTTTAAGGACGTAGGCAAAGCGTTTCCCAATATCCGTATAGTCCTGGCTCTTTCCGTATTCCCGTTCCCAACCTTTTATGGTGCCTTCCAGTATATCTTCCAATGTACCCGGAACGGTAAAGTTGCTTCCGTTGAAGTCGATGTGGAATACGGGATATTCCCTCCATTCCGTTTCCAGCTTCTCGATGGCAAGCCCCTTGAACAGCTCTTTCCTACCTGAGAAATAGTTCTTCAGGGTAGACACAAGCAGGCTTTTCCCGAACCGCCTCGGACGGCTGAGGAAATAAATCTTCCCTGTTGATACCAGCTGGTATATCAGGGCGGTTTTGTCTACATACGTGTAGTGGTCCTCTCTTATCTGTGCAAAGCTCTGGATGCCTATCGGGTATTTCATATCGTATGGCTTATTGGTATAGCACAAAAATAGTGAGAATATTTTATATTGCCAAATATATTAGGGATGCAGAATTTTTCGTATATTTGGGCATGGAGTTATGGATAGGCTATGAGAGTAAATACATTGATATGGTTTGTGTTATTGGTTTTGACCGGGTGCGGAGGCAGGCAAATGCGAGGAATCGATTCTTCGGATACATTGGTGGTAAAATCCTCACCTGTGGAAAAACAAGCTACGGGAATGGATATGCTTTACCGTTTGTATAAAGTGTATGGGATATCGGGTGATTTGGCAAGCGACCCTTATTGTCCGCCGTTCCTGAAGGGGGTATATTACGATAACGGCATGTTGGTATTTCAGGTAGAAGGCGATACTGTAGCTATACGTCAGACTTTGGAACAGAAAACGGGAAGCAGTGCTTTTCATTTGGAGTTGACAGGTGATTCGTTGTTTTCGCAGAAAGATTTGATAGTATTGCAAAGGAAGGTCCGTCAGCGTTTGGCTTTACCGGAGAATACCGATGTCAATGCCAATGTGGTAGGGTATGGTATAGGGGCGCATCATTTATCCATAAATCTGATAGTAAATACACCCGAAAGTCAGCAGGCGTTCCGAAAGAAGATTATTGATTCGCCTGCTTTACAATTTAGTGGAGGTCGTATGGATGAACCTTGTACGAAAGAAGGTATAAGCGGGATATTAGGCGTACATTTGAAAACCACTTCTCCGTCTTTTTCTGTCCAATCGGAAACCGTAACTTTTATCTTGTCAAATGAAAGTGGTACGAATATCCATTATGGAGCCGATTACTCGTTGGCTTATGAACGGGAGGGGCAATGGTATCATTTGCCTATAAATCCGAATGTAATAAGTATAGGCTATGTCTTGTGTCCGGGCAAAACGGAAAAGCTTACTGCCCACCTTTATCCCGATGTGCATCCCAACAAACCCGGACGTTACCGTTATTTCAAAGAAATCACTATTGGGGATAATCGTGAAAAGATTCTGTTAATGGCAGAGTTCCGTTTGGAAGATTAGCCTTGAATCTTCCAGTCATCAATGGTTCCGGTCTGCGAGGAGAAGCTGGCACCTATTTTATATATAAGTCGCCTGTCGGAAGCATACGGGCGTGCGTAGCCTTTTTCTTCGATTTGGCGTAATGCCTCATCTGCCGAACCGTCGAGCTTGAACTCAAAGATATAGACGTAATCGGGTGTTTCTACGATGCAGTCCACCCGTCCTTCGCTCTGTTCCTTTTCGGTATAGACCGTATAGACGCTGACCAAACGGAATATCAGGTAGAACGTGTAGTGGAAATAACGCTCCCTTTCCCTCTCGTCCTGCTTGCGACGCATGGTGTAAGGGATGTCGGCAAGGAAGGAGGTGAACAGCTTATGCAGCTTGTCTGTATCACCTTCCTCCAGCGCATCGATAAGGTCTTGTATCCAACTATTTACATTTTCCCGTTGGGGCTTGAAATAGTCGGAAGCCACCAGAGATACAAATCCTTTCTTCACTTCATTGTTGGGGAAGTCGAGCAGGAATGTGCCTCGGCGTGGTTTATAGTCCTTAATGGTAAGGTATCCGCTCTGGTAAATCATCGGCAACGGTTTTTCTACATTTGCCTTATAGTCGACAAACTCCTGCGGGTCGTAATATTTTCCGGTCAGTTCATCCAGGTTCTCATCGGTATGCGCAAGCAGGCGGATTAGGTATGAAGGCGTACCGCTACGGAACCAGTAATCTTGCATGTCTCGCGTGGCAAAAGCATTGAGCAGGCTGAAAGGATTGTAGATATCTGTCATGGCTTTACTGAAATGATATCCGTCGTACTGGCGTTTGAGCAGACCGGTCATTTCTTCCTTGGATATGCCTTCCCTGTCTGCCATATCACTTATCGGACCGGCAAAGTAGTGTTCCAGTTCTTTCTGGGTGATACCGCACAGGGCTTCATAGCGTATGTCCATGCTGATGTCGGCAGGCTGGTTGAAACCGTTGAACACGCTTACCTGCGAGAACTTGGTAACTCCGGTGAGCAAGACGAACTGCAGGTCATCGTCCGCAGCCTTGAATACCGAATAGAATCCTTTCAGCACTTCCCGGTTCCGGTCCTCCAGCAGCGTTTCCTCCTGTTCTCCCTTAATGCCCGTATCGAGTACGTCCAGGATAGGCTTGTCGTATTCGTCAATCAACACCACACAACGTCTACCCGATTGTTTGTGAGCCTGTTTGAGGACGTATGCAAAGCGTTTCCCAATATCCGTATAGTCCTGGCTCTTTCCGTATTCCCGTTCCCAGCCTTTTATGGTGCCTTCCAATATATCTTCCAATGTTCCCGGAACGGTGAAGTTGCTTCCATTGAAGTCGATGTGGAATACGGGATATTCCTTCCATTCCGTTTCCAGTTTCTCGATGGCAAGTCCTTTGAACAGCTCTTTCTTACCTGAGAAATAGTTCTTCAGGGTAGACACAAGCAGGCTTTTCCCGAACCTACGGGGACGACTGAGGAAATAAATCGCACCTTCCTTTACCAGTTGGTAGAGTAAATCCGTTTTGTCTACATAACAGTATCCTTCTGTTATCATTTTCTCAAAGCTCTGTATGCCTATCGGGAATTTCATCGTACTACATTATTAAATATATGCAAGTACAAATATAACGATAATTTGCCAGTCCGGCAAAAAGATAGGGATAGTTTCAAAATTTAACAGAACTTCTGCCCGAAGAACAGATGCTTTTTTGTTCCTTTGCAACTGTAATTACATAAAAGGAAAAGACGATGACGTTAGCAAGCATAGTATGGGATGTAGATCCTGTTTTGGTACATTTGGGACAGATTGAACTCCGCTGGTATGGACTGATGTGGGGATTGGGATTTATTTTGGCGTACGAGATTGTATCGCGCCTGTTCAAGAAAGAAGGATATCCCGACAATTGGGCAGACAAGCTTTTTGTATATTGCATTGTAAGCAGTGTGGTCGGTGCCCGGCTGGGACATTGCCTGTTCTACGAGTGGGACTATTACAGTGCCAATCCGGCAGAAATTCTGAAGATATGGAAAGGCGGGCTTGCCAGCCATGGAGGCGTGTTCCTCCTGATACTGGCATTGGTGTGGTATTCCAAGAAAGTAACCAAGAAAAGCGTCTGGTGGCTTTTCGACCGGATGATACCTGCCGTAGCCGTGGTATGTATGTGCATCCGCTTTGGCAACCTGATGAATTCGGAGATATTCGGTTATCCTACTACTCTGCCTTGGGGATTCGAGTTTGTCCGTTCGCGCGAGTGGCAGGAATTGTATAACCAAAATGGACTGGCTCAAGCTTGTCATCCCACACAGATTTACGAGATGCTCTATTGTTTCGTGGCATTGGTCGTTTCGTGGGTGATGTATCATAAATATCAGTTGCAAAAATACGTAGGGCTGATAACGGGCGTATCTCTGTTGATATTTTTCGGCGCGCGCTTCGGACTGGAGTTTATGAAGAATCCGCAGGTAGCCGAAGAGGTAGGCATGACGCTCAATATCGGACAGTTGCTAAGTATTCCACTTATTTTATTGGGAATCTTTCTTATCGCTACATGCAAGAAGCGGAAAGAAGACTGGAAATAGACAGACAAAATAAAGGTGTCTGGCTTGGTAAGTCCAAACTTTTTCCATACCTTTGCGTGGGATGATGAAAGTAAGATAGCACGCTATCTTTCTGGTTAAAGAATTGGAAAAATCTTAGGATTCATCCCCCCAATTAGCGTGCGATAAATTCAAAAACAGTTTTTATAAAACAACAAAACAATGCAAAGACACAACACAATCGGTTTATCACGTAGCGCTTCTTCGTAGAAGGGCGAGGATGACGTGTGCTTTTGTCGGGCGAATGTTTTTGCTTGGCAAGGCATGGCGTTTTCATACGTGATGGAATCGGCAACCGCTGGAGAGCGGCAGGGGTTGTTGTGTTCTTTGGCTTCGTGTGTATTTGCCTTTCTTCCGGATGGGGAAGAAGGGCTTTTTAATATCCGCATTCCACCCAATTGCCTTGTAGGGGCGTATCGCATACGCCCTGAAGATATCCGCATGGGTTAGTTGATGCATTCGGGCGTATGCGATACGCCCCTACATGGGATGTTTGCGGATATTCAAATTTTGTTTTCTTATGTTTAATCTTTCATTGTTTTGTTGTATATGAAAAATCATCAGATTCGCGCGAGGCGCGCCGAAGGGAGTGCGGTTTCTGCTCCCGAATATGCTGTAAATTGTTTGAATGTTGATATTATCCTTGCAAAAGGACGGAGCGACGTGCGTGAATTGTCTGTCCGTCTTTATACTTCCGCTTACCGGCTGATGGGTGTCGCTGCCCGGCAGGCATCCTCAAGCAAGGCAATACGTACGTGGCATTTCGAAGTCTCTTCATCCGATGCCTGGACGGGCGGGACGTATCGGGCTTTTGTTTATGTCAACGGCGTTCCAAGCTGGAAAGCGGATTTGTTTCTTTACACGGGCGAAGGCATTGATTCGAGTGCCCGTTTGGAAAGCCTGGAGCCTTCTTCGCCCGAAATGCTCTTTGCCGGGCGGTTGGCTTTCCGGTCGTGGTGGCCTGTTTTGGAAGGCTTTCATCTTGACGAGGATTTCATCGTCCGTTTCATGGAACAAATCCGGCTCTTTACGCAAAATATAGAAACGAAGACATGGGCTTCGGTACCTCCGCTTCAAGTGACGGGCGATGCCGATTGGGCGGAGCGGTTCGCTTCGTTGGTATTGGTTCCTTGCGTTAAGGAGGAATGGGGGAAAGAATGCGTGCTGACCGAGGTGAGCGGGGCGGATGATGATATGCTTTCCCTTCACTTGTTGGAGCGGGTGTGTTATCTGGTAGGCGCCCATATCGCTCCGGATACGGTATTTGTTTTTCACGGAGCCACTCTGACCATGGAATGGCTGAATGCTGATTACTACCCTTATTTCTCGCTCTTCGAGAATGAAGACACGTGTTTCCGTCTGCCCGAAACGCTTCTTACCGAAAGGAAGACGGAGCCTGAAGGCTTCTCTCCGGACGAAACGGAAATGCCGGAAGCGGCAGAAGTACAGGACGAGGAAAGGAAACCTGCCTTGCAGCGGTTGGAAGAAATGGTAGGTCTTTCGCGGGTGAAAGACGAACTGCTCGAGGCTTGCGCGATGGCTTTGTTCACCCGGCGCCGCAAGGAATTAGGACTGGAAGTTTCGGCAGAGAACCGTAATCATTTCTTGTTCTTGGGCAGTCCGGGTACGGGGAAAACCACCGTTGCCCGCCTGATAGGGGAAATTTACCATGAAATGGGATTGCTCTCACGTGGGCATACCGTAGAGACGAACCGTGCGAAACTGATAGGCGAGTTCATCGGTCAGACCGAGCAAAAAACCTGTGCCGCGATAGCTGAGGCCCGTGGCGGGGTGCTTTTCATTGACGAGGCTTACACACTTGTTCACGAAGACGATTCGCGCGACTTCGGCAAGGAAGTGATTCATGCTTTGATGACCGTTCTTTCCGAACCGAACCCCGACCTGATAGTCATCCTGGCGGGTTATGAAATGCAGATGCAGGCGTTGTTCCGCCTGAATCCGGGGCTGGACAGCCGCTTCCCGCTCCGCCTTCACTTTGATGACTTCACATCAGACGAATTGACGGAAATGGCGCGGCACTTGTTGGCGGAGCGTAACTTCGAACTGAGCGAGGCGGCAGACGTCCGCTTGGCGAAGCTGATAGAAAAAGCCGTCTTGCATAAGGATGAGCACTTCGGCAACGGCCGTTGGGTACACAATCTGGTAGAGCACGGCATTTTGAAGTGCATGGCGAAACGGGTGATGGCGTTGCCGCTTTCCACCGAATCCTCCGAATTGTTCCGCTGGATAGAGGAAACGGATGTCGCCGGAGCCGAACCTGCCTTCCTTTATGAAAACGCCCCGAAGGTTGCATTGGCGAGGCGCATCGGCTTCACTGCTTGACTGGGGTACTTACCCCGATGCATATGGCTGTTTGAAACGTTCCATATAACTCTGTTTTCAGTCCTCCTTAATTAGGACTGCTGTGTTGAGGAGTAGAAACTGCAGTCCTATTGGTAGTAGGACTGCAGTCCTGGCATATTAGGATTATGCGAGGACTGGTATGGCAAATACTATCAGTGTAGCTTTGAACCCTTGGAAACAATAGTTTCGGCGCGCACTCGCGCACCTCCCTGTTGTGATTTTGCTCTTAAATTGGTATCTTTGAACCGTTGAAAACAACTTTCAAGAACAGGAAATTTGATGAATAAGGTTGTGATTTGCTTTCAAATTAGTATCTTTGAACCATTGAAAACAACTTTATTTTTCTATTTTGTTATATTGAACGAAGTGAAGCATCTCGTAGACATTGAAGATACTTCACTTCATTCCCTTAGACAGGTAGTGCTACTATGCAAATTTATTACCCTATTGTTCTCATCGCATTTTGCAAGCGGGTGAGGAACTCATCCGCTTCGTTCATGCTGAGGCAGAGAGGGGGAAGCAGACGGATGACATTGGTTCCGCTTACACCTGTAAAGACTTTTTGCTCGAAGAGCAGTTTCGTACGCAGCTCTTTAACAGGCTCTTCAAATTCCAGCCCTATCATCAGACCACATCCGCGCACTTCCTTGATGCCCTTGAAACACTTCAGTTCTTCTAATAAATGTGTGCCGACTTTTGCCGCATTTTCTATCAGCTTCTCTTCTTTTATGACATCCAGTACGGCAATTGCTGCGGCACAAGCCAGGTGATTACCGCCGAAAGTCGTGCCTAATTGTCCGTAAACGGGTTTGAATTTCGGACTGATGAGTACGCCTCCCATGGGGAAACCGTTGCCGATTCCTTTGGCTACAGTAATGATATCGGGGCGGATGCCGCTGTATTGGTGAGCGAAGAACTTGCCGCTTCGTCCGTAACCCGACTGGATTTCGTCCAGAATCAGTACGGTGTTGTTTGCGTCGCAGGCTTGGCGCAAAGCTTTCATAAAGTCTGTATCGGGTATCCGGATGCCGCCTATCCCTTGAATACCTTCAATGATAACGGCGCAGACATCGCCTTTTGCCAGTTCGGCTTTCATGGCTTCTGTATCATTTAGCGGTAGGTAGGTAACATGTTGGTTGGCGTTGACAGGAGCGATGATTTTCGGATTGTCGGTCACTTCTACCGCCAGCGAGGTACGTCCGTGGAAAGCTTTGCCGAAAGAAACAATGCGTGTGCGTCCGTTATAGAAAGACGCCAGTTTCAGGGCATTTTCATTGGCTTCGGCTCCTGAATTGATTAAGAACAGCTGGTAATCGTCATAGCCGCACATCGCTCCCAACCGGTCGGCAACTTCCTGTTGCAGCTTGTTAATGACCGAGTTGGAGTAGAATCCCAGCATAGCAACTTGTTTGCTTATCATTTCCACATAATGCGGGTGTGAATGCCCGATGGAGATAACGGCGTGCCCTCCGTACAGGTCAAGGTATTCTTGTCCTTTGTCATCCCACACGTGGCAGGCTTTTCCCTTGACAATGTTAATGTCAAAGAGAGGATATACATCGAAAAGTCTCATTTAAATTAAGAATTAAGAATGAAGAATGAAGAATTCAGTGGGTGCTTCCTTCATTCTTCTTCTGGTTATTTTTTACTGTTTTTATTGATGAAACGAATAGGGCTATTAATTCATTGCAGTCTTCTTCTATACTGGTAAACGATTGTTCATCCATATAGTCACTGTCATATAGCAGATTGAGCCAATAGTCGGTTTCGTTTGCCTCTTTCAGTCCGACGCTTAATTTATTAATAAAGTCAGCTGGACTTTGGGCGAATTCTGATTCACGTACCAAAGCACCAATAGCTGTTCCCGAACGAAGAACTTGTTTGCTAAGGATAAATTCTTGTTTTTCATTGCGCAGATATTGTACCATACGTACAATGCGTAAAGCAAATAAATAGCTCTTGATATGCAATGTCGAATTATGCCGTTTACGAAAATTCTTCATTCTTCGTTCTTCATTCTTCATTTAAAAAGCGCTTGGCTTCAGCTTGAGTCCTGTCGTTTCTTCCAGGTTGAACATCAGGTTCATGTTGTGTACTGCCTGGCCGCTGGCGCCTTTCAGCAAGTTGTCAATGCAAGACACGATGAGGAGTTTGTCTTCGTGCTTCTCCAAGTGAATCAGGCACTTGTTGGTGTTGACCACTTGCTTCAGGTCGATGCTCTTTTCTACGATATGCACAAACGAGTCTTCGGCATAATAGTCTTCATACATCTTCACGATTTCGGGCAATTCTACCTTCGTCTTTATGATTGTAGTGGCGAAAATGCCTCGGGCGAAGTCGCCGCGGTAAGGGATGAACGTAATATCTGCATCGAAGCTGTTCTGCAATTGCTTCAGCGACTGGCGTATTTCCGGAAGGTGCTGGTGCGTAAACGGCTTGTAAATGCTCAGGTTGTTGTTCCGCCAACTGAAATGCGTAGTCGCTCCCGGTTTTACTCCGGCTCCCGTACTTCCGGTTATGGCGTTTACAATGATATCACCTTTCAGCATCAAATGTTTTGCCAAGGGCAACAGCCCCAACTGAATGCAGGTGGCGAAACATCCCGGATTGGCAATGTGCTTGCTATGACAGATGGTGCGGCGGTTCAGTTCGGGAAGGCCGTATACGAAGTCATGGTCTTCAGCGGCAATGCGGTAATCCATCGACAGGTCGATTATCTTCAAATCTTCGGGCAGGTTGTGGCTTTCCATAAACTTGCGCGTGTCACCATGTGCCGTACAGAAAAACACCACATCCACTTCATCCAGTGGCAGTGCATCGGTAAAGGTCAAATCGGTTTCGCCATACAGTCCTTCGTGTACATCGGTAATCTTATTTCCGGCATTGCTCGAACTGTTGATGAAATGAATCTCCACATCAGGGTGATTGATAAGCAGGCGAATCAGTTCGCCTGCTGTATATCCTGCTCCTCCTATAATTCCAGCTTTTATCATACTCAGTTATTGTCTTCGGGAACGATAATCCACATTAATAAATAGATGATGACACCTGCAAAAGCGGTAAAGACGGTCAGCAATGCATAGATAAGCCGTACCAGTGTCGGATCCAGATCGAAAAAACGGGCTATGCCTGAGCATACACCGGCTATCATTCTGCTATTGCGTGGACGTCTGAGTTTCTTTCCTTCCATAGTTGTTGGTTTAGTGTTACATCATTTCGTCTTTATGGTTTGCGTAATAGGCTCTCAGCGGAGTGGAGAGTACTTTGATAAAGCCTTTGGCATCTTCTGCCGTCCAGCCTTTCTGCATTTCCCCGTATTCGCCCAGCTTGTTCTTTACCAAGTCGTCTTCTGATTCTACGCCTACGGTAGAGAAGCAATAGGGGCGGAGTTCAAGGATAGCCGTACCGTTTACGTTGCGTTGC
Organism: Bacteroides sp. An19; assembly: GCF_002160215.1. Lineage (NCBI taxonomy): Bacteria > Pseudomonadati > Bacteroidota > Bacteroidia > Bacteroidales > Bacteroidaceae > Bacteroides > Bacteroides sp. An19. The sequence goes on from NZ_NFKD01000060.1 coordinate 10,006, forward strand.
GATTCGGTCAGCATGGCTTCGATGTCGCGCATCACCGGTTCCAGGTATTGGCTTTCGTGCAAGAACATGCCGTACCAGTTTGCCACCTGGTCTTTCCAGTATTGCTGCCATTTGCTCAACGTGTATTTTTCCAGAAAGCGGTGTGCACCGATTATCAGCATCGGGGCTGCGGCTTCGAATCCTACGCGTCCTTTGATGCCGATGATGGTATCGCCTACGTGCATATCCCGTCCGATACCGTAAGGTGCTCCGATTTCTTCTACACGCTGGATGGCTTTGATTTTATCGTCGAACACTTCCCCATTGACAGCGTACAGCTCACCTTTCTTGAATTCCAGCTTCAGCAGTTCGCTTCCTTCCTTGGTAACTTGTTTCAGGTATGCACTTTCGGGCAGTCCTTGTGCCGAATCCAAGATTTCCCCTCCGCAGATGGAAGTGCCCCAGATGCCTACGTTATAGGAGTATTTCAGCTTGGTGAAGTCGGCTTCGAAACCGTGCTCTTTCAAGTAATTGATTTCATAGTCACGGCTTAATGCCATATCGCGGGTCAGGGTGATGATTTCCACTCCCGGAGCCATGACCAGGAACGTCATGTCGAAACGTACTTGGTCGTTTCCCGCACCGGTAGAGCCGTGCGCAATGGCATGTGCACCGATTTCGTTGGCATAGCGGGCAATGGCAAGTGCCTGGAAGATGCGTTCCGAACTTACGGAAATAGGATAGGTGCCGTTACGCAACACGTTCCCGAATATCATGTATTTCAGGCTCTTGGCGTAGTATTCTTGTGTTACGTCGAGGGTGACATATTTCACCGCGCCTAATTTATAGGCATTCTCTTCATTCTTTTTCAATTGTTCGGCACTGAATCCGCCCGTATTGGCACAAGCGGCATATACTTCATATCCTTTTTCTTTTGCCAGATACATCACGGTGAACGAAGTATCCAGCCCGCCGCTGAAAGCAACGACAACTTTTTTCTTTTCTTCCATAAGGTTATATTTATTATGTGTAATTCTTCATTCTTAATTCTTCATTTGTCAGAAGTTTGTATGCTCATCGTCTGTATGCAGTGCCGGGTCGTATAACATGGCCGTGCAGATGCAGAACTTGCGGTTTTTTGCCATCAGTATCTCGTGGTTGATGCATCCTTCGCATCCTTTCCAGAACGCTTCGTCATCGGTCAGTTCGTTGAATGTTACCGGTACATATCCCAGTTCGGTGTTCATTTTCATGACAGCTGCCCCTGAGGTCAGGCTGAATATCTTGGCTTTGGGCCAGCGCAGGCGTGCCAACGTAAACGAAGCGTGTTTGATTCGTTTGGCAAGTCCGCATCCGCGGTATTTAGGGTGGACAATCAAGCCCGAAGTGGCTACATACTCCTTGTTTCCCCATGATTCGATGTAAGTAAAGCCTGCAAATTCATCCCCGCAAAGGGCAATGATGGCTTTGCCTTCTTTCATTTTGGTTGCGACATATTCGTGCGTACGTTCGGCAATGCCTGTGCCCCGCACTTTGGCAGCTTCCCGGATGGTATCCAGAATTGTGTCTACGTATGCTTCGTGCGAAGCATCTGCCACCATAACGTCTATTTGTTTTGCGTCCATTTCTGTATGATTATTCTTTATAAGTTGATATTCGCTATCACATGAGTAAGTGCCTGTTTCAATTCCGTACGGGTGCATCCTTCCCGCATGACCAGCATGATGGTATCATCGCCTGCTATGGTTCCGATGATTTCATGAAAATGGTTGTTGTCTATGTCGTAGGCAAGGCTGCTGGCATATCCGGGGCGTGTCTTGATGACGGCAATGTTTCCGGAAAATTCAATAGACAGGAACCCTGTATGACGAAGCATTTCCGATGCGCTTTGCGGGTCGGTCATGCGTTTGTACATGGTGTTGTTGGGCAACACATATACGTAATTGCCGTTCATGCTTGCTGCTTTTGCCACTTTCAGTTGTTTCAGGTCGCGCGAGAGTGTGGCTTGTGTAAGTTGGAAACCTTCTTTTTCCAGTTCTGCCAAAAGTTCTCCCTGACTGCCTATCTCTTTGCTTGAGATAATCATCTTGATGGAATCGAGTCTGCTGTTCTTGCTTTTCATCTGCATATTTATTCTTCAATCGGGTGCAAATATACAGATAATATGGAAACAATATTCATTTTGAGCGAATATTTTTTCTAAAAACTTGTATTTATCCACTTTTACACCTTTTTCCTGTTGTCGGTATCCGGCATTGCTTGAAATAGTCCTTTCCCTTTGTTGATAAATTCCGCAACGTTTTTTGCTTTCAGCTTCACCAGTAGCCGTTTTTTACATTTTGTCAAACAATCTGTTCCGATTTTCGGAGAAAATGTGTAAGTTTGCCTGACTATTAGAAATCATATCATGAAAAGACATAGGTTGACTGAAGACAAGGACCCGATGGGACGGGCCATTTACGAATATTTTACAACTGGGAAAGCTGGAAAGTTAAGGGTGTTTTCCTCACAATTTGATGAAGATGAATTGCCGGTAAAGGATTTGTTCCGCACTTTGGAACAGATGCCTTTGCTAGAGCAGAAGGCTTTGCAGCTGGCATACGGGCGGATATTGGATGTGGGAGCAGGGAGTGGATGCCATTCGCTTGTTTTGCGGGAGATGGGGAAAGAAAGCCTGGCTATTGATATCTCCCCTTTGTCGGTGGAGGTGATGAAGAGGCGCGGACTGGACGCCCGGCTTACGAATGTGTTTGATATGGGATTCACGGGTCAGTTCGACACCATCCTGATGCTGATGAACGGGTCGGGCATCATCGGTAAGTTGAAAAACATGCACGCTTTCCTGATGCGTGTCAAGCAGTTGCTTGCTCCGGGCGGGTGTGTGCTGATGGATTCGAGCGACCTCCGTTATTTGTACGAGGATGAAGACGGGAGTTATCTCGTCGACCTGGCGGCAGACTATTACGGGGAAGTAGATTTCCAGATGCAGTATGGCAAGGTGAAAGGAGAGCCTTTCGACTGGCTTTACATTGACTTTGATACCCTCTCGGCATACGCCAGACCTTATGGCTTTCGCGTAGAGAAAGTATTCGAAGGCGAGCACTATGATTACCTTGCCCGCCTGTCCTTGCGCTAATGCCCGTGGTGGATATTACAGCACGCCGAAATGTTTCAATGCGTTCAGGATGCCGTCTTCGTCTACCGATGTCGTTACATAGTTGGCGGCCGCCTGCACTTCGGGAGCAGCATTTCCCATGGCTATGCCTGTGCCCGCATGACGTAGCATCGGGATGTCGTTTCCGCCATCGCCGAACGCCATGGTGTCTTTCAGGTCGATGCCGTAATAGGCGATAACTTTGTCGATGCCGTGGCTTTTGCTGTTTCCACGGGCGATGATGTCAGCAAAGAGGGGATACCAGCGCATCGGTTCGCAGTGTTTCAGTATACCCGAAAATACTTTGTTATCATCATCCGCCTTGAAGTAGCCCATGATTTGCAGAATTTCCTTGCCTCGTGCATATTCGATGGGTTGTACGGGAGGTATGTCGATTTTTATCAGGTCTGCTACTTCCTGTACAGCCTCGTTCACCCCTGTGATGAACCATGTATCGTCGTGGACGAATACGAACGGGAGTTCCGGATGTTGTTTATTGAACAGGATGAGGCGTTCGATGTCATCTTCCGGAATGCTGCCTTTGTAGATGTCTTTGTGGTCGGAAGTGAAGCAATAGGCACCGTTCAAGGTGATGTAGCCGTCAAAAGGCAGATTGCCCACTGCTTTCTGCATCAATACTTTGGGGCGTCCGGTTGCGATGAATACCTTGATTCCCTTTTCGCGTACAGCGGCAAGAGCTTGGCGGGTAGATTCGGGAATTGTATGGGTATGAAATGATACCAATGTCCCGTCTATGTCGAAAAAGATTGCTTTGACCATAAGTTGACTTGTATTTCTGGGTACAAAAGTAGACAATTCCCTGCATATTTACAAATGAAGCGTGGTGGTTCCTTGTATCAGGCAAAGCAACAGTACACCTGTCATGGCGAGGATGACCACTATCACCAGGCAGTAAGTGAACATCAGGACCGTCTTCCAGAAGCTGCGCCACCATGTGTAGAGGTATAGTTGGTGATAGTCCCACCAGAAAAGGAGGAAGATGAACCAGAAGGGTACTTCATAGAGGTCGTCTACGTGTGCCGTGCCATTGAACGGTACTACAAGGGTACTGATAAGCAAAATCTGTGTAGCGATGTATGCCTGTATGAGGATATGTTCCATCAGGTTGAACATGTCAGGTTTCCTGCGCCGGTAGAATGCCCAGCGGGTGGCGACGGCAAGCAAGGGCAGGGTAAGAAGAATGTGAAAAGCCTTGTTGCCGTGCCCCCATCGTTTCAGCAGGTTCCATACATTCGCCAGAAAGGGTACATCTTCCAGCCATGTTTCTACTTTTGTGTAGACGGAGGACGATATTTCATCAAGGTCGCCATTAGATTGGGGCTTGCCTGCAATGGAGTCTTGGCGTTGTATTTCGGCTAGTGTCTTTTCTATTTCGCTGATGGAAAATTCAAGGCTCTTTTGCATGGCTGGATTGTCTGTCTGTCCTTTTTCGAGTTCCAGCTTGTCGATGGTAGCTTGCAGGGTTTCTGCTTTTGTGAGTGGAACATCGTTTTTCTTTGCGGTCTGTTCTTCTTTCTTTTCCCGTATTTCGGGTATTATCAGCTGGGCGGTGAGCGTATAGAAGGCGGTCATCAGGAATACCATTGCCAGCGGGAGGGTATAACCTATGCGCCGTCCACGGATGAAGTCGCGCATCATGTGTCCGGGACGGTAGAGTAGTTCCAGCAGGGTATGGGCGAACTTCCCGTCTACGCGGAACACGGTTCGGAGTATATTGCCCACAATGCCTCTCAGTACATATCGCGGAGTGTTGCGGCTTTGTCCGCACCGCGGACAGTAGTTGCCCGTGAACGTATTGCCACAATTCTTGCACGTGCAAGGTTTAGTGTTCAGTGGCGGAGCTACATTGCCACGTATCTGCCAGATATGGAATACACGCAGGCGCACCGTGAGAGGATGCAGGAAAGAGGCAAGTGCGTTATGCCATGCAAGGGGGAGTATGCGCCGGCGCTGTGCGGTGAACCACAAGCTGAGGAGAAACAAGGTCGGGAAGAAAAATGTGTCAGCTTCCGACAGGGGAAACAACTCGTAATAGCAGAAGAACAGTAGCAAGAGCAACCAAAGGATTTGTCTGATATGAATAGGTTTTTTTGTACGTGAAGTTCGATTCATAACGTTTTTTGTTTGCAAACTTAATAAAAACCTTTGTATTTTGTATCCGGTTGTACTAAAAATCCGTGTATTGCTTTTCGTTTGACGTCCGCTTTGTTTTACGCGATAAGATAAAAATCCGATGTCTTCTGTATGCCTTTCCAGAGGAAGTTATAAGTGTCAGTAGTTCCAGAGCATTGAAACCATAGTTTCATATTATTAAAACTACAGTTTCATTGCACTTAAACTTTAGTTTCTATATTATGAAACTAGCTGATACTGTTATCTCCTCTGTTCGATGAATATCGTATGGAATGTCGGTACAGCTGTGTGGATTAGCCGTCCTTGCGGTAAGCGAATATGCCGAAGGAATGCTGGAGTGCCGGAACTGCCTTTAAGCGAAGGTATAGAGTAACGCCTTCCGCCTATCGGAAAATGAAAAAAAGAAACCTTCTTGGCTCAATCCGCTGAAAAGTGCAAGGTTATTCCACGGAAATTTTATACTTTTGTATTCCTGTTGCCGGAGTGTGGATGGCAGAAATGAAAGGTACGAATCTATGTCGTCTGTGGTGCGGCCAGGGTGAATCAAGTATATATAACATAAGGTATAGGGAAATATGGCATATCAATACAGTCGGATAACGGTAAAGATAGGGAGTAATGTGCTGGCACGCAAAGACGGAACGCTGGACGTGACCCGTATGTCGGCACTGGTCGACCAGGTAGCAGAGTTGCACAAGGCAGGAGTGGAAGTGGTGCTGGTCTCTTCAGGAGCAGTCGCTTCGGGGCGGAGTGAGATAAAGGTTTCGCGTAAGCTGGACAGCGTAGACCAACGGCAACTGTATTCGGCCGTAGGGCAAGCCAAATTAATCAACCGTTATTATGAACTGTTCCGCGAGCACGGCATAGCCGTAGGGCAGGTGTTGACCACGAAAGAAAGTTTTGGCACACGCCGGCATTACCTGAACCAACGGCATTGCATGCAGGTGATGCTGGAGAATGGAGTGATTCCCATAGTCAATGAAAACGATACCATTTCGGTGACCGAACTGATGTTTACGGATAACGATGAGCTTTCGGGCTTGGTGGCTTCGATGCTTGATGCGCAGGCGTTGATTATCCTGAGCAACATCGATGGCATTTACAATGGTTCGCCTTCAGAGCCTGGCACTTCGGTGATACGGGAAGTAGAGCAAGGGAAAGATCTGTCCGACTATATACAGACCGAAAAATCCGGATTCGGTCGGGGTGGTATGCTTACCAAGACCACTATTGCCCGTAAAGTAGCAGACGAGGGTATCACGGTTATTATCGCCAATGGAAAACGGGATAATATTTTGACCGATTTGCTGGAGTATCCCGAAGACACGGTTTGTACACGGTTTGTGCCTGCATCCGAAGCTGTATCGAGTGTAAAGAAATGGATAGCCCATAGTGAAGGGTTCGCCAAGGGAGAGTTGCACTTAAACGCTCAGGCTGTAGAGGCATTAAAAGGCAAGAAGGCGGTAAGTATCCTGCCGGTAGGTGTAACATGCATCAAGGGAGATTTCGAAAAAGATGATATTGTGAGGATTATGGATGCCGGAGGAATACAGATAGGGGTAGGGCGTATCGGAGTAAGTTCGGCAGATGCCAGACTGATGTTGGGCAAACATGGAAAACGTCCGCTGGTGCATTACGATTATTTGTATCTGGAATGACAGATAATGTATGGATGAAATGCATTTGTTTTTTGCAGGCATTCTTTTTTTATCTATATTTGCCATTAAAATGTGGTTTTTAGAGACATGAAAATTATCTGTTTATTCCTTTTCCTATTGGGAGTGGGGCAATGTTGGGCAGTATCGGAGGTGCCCGATAGTGTCATCAGTTTTGAATACATACAACGGATTCATTTGCAGGAACCCAACCAGACATTACAACTGTTGGATTCCATCGAAGAGCATCATGTGCCAGGGTTACAGCCTTTCGAGATAGACATGTTGCGAAGCATGTGTTATGAGGTAAGGGGTGAATATCTGCTGGAGGAAAGATTTGCGCGGAAAGCTTTGGCTCAAGACTCTATACGGTTGGTTCCCATGCGGAAACTGAGAGTGCTGGCAATGTTGCTTACGACTTTGGTCGAACAGGGGAAAAACGAAGATGCTATCCGTTTCGGAAAGCAGATGATGGAGCTGGCACGTCAATTGGATAGACCGGATAAAGAGGCTAGCGTATATTTTAATTTAGGACGCATGCACCGGAATATGGAGCGGAGGGATGAGGCTCTGACATTTTACCGGAAGGGCATAAGTCTTATCGAAGATACCAAAAATGTAAGTGTCATGGCACGCCTTTCTACAGCTTATGGTGGAATGATGGGAATCTTTATTGATAGTGGTAATTATGAGGAAGCCATTAAAATAGGCAAACTGCGTGAGGCATTGATACGTCGCATGAGCAAGATGTCTGGTCCGCCTGCCGGATACATTGACCAGCAATATGGGTATTGTTATTCGAAAATGGCATACATTTTTTTACAGGCAGGTAAAAAGGAAGAAGCGGCTGAATATTACAATCGTTTTGAACAGACCGAAATGTCAAAGTCACCTTTCGGTGCCAGTGAGATTGTTCCATACTTGTTGGAGATGCGGCGATATGAGGAAGTGCTGCGTTTGAATACGGTTGATATGCTGGCTTACCGGCAGGGAGGAAATGGCAATGATACGTTAAACTATAATTATAGTGTGATATTAGACCGTTTTGCCCAGGCATATCGTGGGTTGAAACTTTATGAGAAAGCGGATGCCTACCAGCAACGGCTTACTGTGTTGCTCGATAGCATTTATAGCCGTGAACAGGCGAGTCGGGCACATGAGTATGCTACGGTTTTCCGCTTGCATGAGAAAGAATTGCAACTGGCAAATACGCAGGTTGAAGTGCAGAAGCGCAATTTCCTGATGGGTGGTTTATGTTGCTTATTGTTCTTTTTGGTAATCTTTTTAGTGATTACTTGCCGGAATCTGACTATTACCCGTCGGAAAAACCGCATAGTTGTAAAGCAAATCGAAGAACTGTTGGCACAACGTGAAGAATTGCATAAGGTTTGTTGTGGAAATCCTGAAGCATTGTTGGATGAAAAAGGGAAAAATCAGGAAAGCCAACCTGATGGAACAGGAATTTCGGACTCGGTATCGGATTGTGCAGATAACATCTCGATGGAGAACAGGCGTTTTTTACGTATGGAATATGCCGTAGTGAAAGACAAGCTTTTCCTCCAGCCCGATTTTGGCCGAGATGAACTGATAAGCTTGAGCAATATCAATAAGAACGATTTGCCGCGTAACCTCCGTAAGTATGCCAATGCAGATAATGTGAGTTCTTATCTGAATCGTTTGCGTGTGGAATATGCGATAAAGTTGATGAAAGAAAAACCGAACCTGTCATTTGATGCGATAGCCAAAGAAGCAAGTTTCAACAGTCATAGCACTTTTTACCGTGCTTTCTATAAGGTCTGCGGCATGACTCCGGCACAATATATGAAGGCATTCGGAAAAGAGAACGACTCTCAGTTTGAATGAAATCACACAAACAGAGAGTCGTCCGGATTCCGGTCGGTGTGCATGGATTATTGAAGGTTGATTTCTAATGGGAAACTTACGTAAGAGATAATGTCGTCTCCCCAATTTCCTATAAGTCCTACTTGATAGCTGATTGTTAAGGTGACAGGCTCAGAAACACTGAGTCCGGCATCCCGTATTACCTGATTATAATCGTATTTTTTCATGTTTTGGATGGCTTGGCCGGCTGCCTGCATAGCCATATCCCTGAGATCTTCGTCTGTAAGTTCGGCATGGTCGATGGTGATGGGGATAGAGTTATTTATCAGCTGTTGCTGGTCTTGGTATTCCAAGATGGTTTCAACAATGGCTGGGTCTATGGTCCAAGGAGAGTGTTCTTGGTATCTCACTGTAAAATTTGCAGTACTGCTTTCATCCGAAGAACAGGATGAAAAGATGGGTAACAAACAACAAATGAGAAGCATCATTTGTTTCATTCTTTGAATTTTTTGCTTTGTTTTCATACTTTTTATTTTAGGATTATTAATCTCATCTTCTGACGGTAACCACTAATGTGCTTCCGTTATCTAATGCCGTTTTTATTTCTTTCTCTCCTTTTGTAACTTTGCATAGGCTTAATTCCTCTCCCAGTACTTCTTCTACTTTCAAACGGCCGATTTCAATCCGTGCCTCTTTCCCGGCAATCTCCTTTACCGAATAGACATCAAACTGCTGGCCTTTGTAAGCACTCAGCGAAGTGCCTAAATCAATGTATACCGTTTTTTGTTTTTCTTTTTTTATTTCACCCCGCTCTATGATAGTGGCATTGACGGGATACCTGGCATTGAAATAACCGGCAATGATTCCGGAAAGGTTACTGAGTGCTGCCGTCACCGCCTTGTCTTCGCTGGCTGTATCAGAACCACTGGCATTGAAAGTACGGCTGTCTTCCATCACACCGGTATATGCATTCTTTACATTAACGGTTACGCTTATGTTGGCTTCCACATTCGTATAAGGTGTAAACGCTGAATTTTTCAGCCTTTTCCGTTCTTTAAGCGAAGGACCGTTGGATGTAGCACTGATGCTGACAATGGTTCCGTCTGTGTAAAGAAGATTTTTGTCTTGAAGTTTTTCGTTTTGAAATGTTTTCCCGTCTATCACCTGCAGTCTGACTACATTCCCGAATCCTTTGGCGATACTTGCCCTTACATCATCGGCATAATCGGACAGCTGGGTGGTATTTTTCCCTTTTATAATTGATGAAGTGATATTTTTCAATACTTTGCCGGCATTGTCATTTTCTCCTTTCGGAGTGTAATTAAAGTGCCCTATACCTATTTTATAAATGGCGTTTCGTTCTACTTGTGCTTGTATGTCGTGTACAGTTGATAACATAAAGCATGTTGCCAATAAAAAAAGAAGTCGTAAATTCATAAGCCTACATTGTTATAAGATATTAATTTTTTGCAAAGTTATTGATTCTTTATATCAGACAAAGTGCTAAGAGTTACTTGTCGCTTTCACTTTGTCCGTTATTGTGTCTCATTTTGTCTAATGAAATGAGTAAGAGGCCTTTTTGACTTGAAGGCGTACTATTTTTATAATTTTTCCAATTTTCTGCCGTTCCTTATCAAAATCTTTCGTAATTTTGGCAAGAACTAACAGAATTATAGATATGGATGAACAGATAAAACAAATTGCCGAGCGTTTGCGGGGATTGCGCGACGCATTGGAGCTAAGCGTGGAAGAAGTGGCATCGGACTGTAAACTGACAGCTGAAGAATACCGTGCCCTTGAATCAGGAGAAAGCGACCTCTCGGTCAGTCTTTTGCAACGCATCGCCCACAAATATGGCATTACGCTAGATGAACTGATGTTTGGTGAGGAGCCGAAGATGAAATCGTATTTCCTTACCCGTAAAGGGACAGGAGTTTCGGTAGAACGTACCAAGGCTTATAAGTATGAATCACTCGCTTCGGGATTTAAGGACAGGATAGCCGACCCGTTTATTGTGACGGTAGAACCTAAACCCGAAGGTACTGCCGTATACTTTAACACACACGAAGGACAAGAGTTCAACTTAGTAATAGAAGGCCGCCTGTTATTGAACATCAATGGGAAAGAACTGATACTGAATCCGGGTGACAGCCTGTATTTCGATTCAAGCAAGCCGCACGGCATGTTGGCGCTTGATGGAAAAACCGTGAAGTTCCTTGCGGTAGTGATGCAATAAAATTGGTTTATATAATGGAAATTCACCACAGGGGACACAGGGTATCACAGAGGTTTTAAATTTTCCTCCGTATGCCTCTGTGTTCTTTGTGGTGAAAAAAACGAAACACGTATGTTAGAAAGATTTGTAAGTCAGACAACTTTCTCCTCGCAAGAGGATTTCATCAAGAATTTTAGAGTAAATGTGCCTGAGAATTTCAATTTCGGGTACGACATCGTGGATGCTTGGGCAGCAGAACGTCCGGAAAAGAATGCACTGTTGTGGACCAATGACAAAGGCGAATGTATCCAGTTCACTTACGCCGATTTGAAGAAATATACCGATATGACCGCTTCTTATTTCCAGAGTCTGGGAATAGGCAAGGGCGACAAAGTGATGTTGATATTGAAACGCCGTTATGAGTTCTGGTTCTCGATTATCGCTTTGCACAAGATAGGAGCTGTGGCGATCCCCGCTACCCACCTGCTGACGAAGAAAGACATTGTCTATCGGTGTCAGGCAGCTACTATCAAAATGATTGTAGCTGCGGGTGAAGGAGTGATTCTGAAACATATCGTAGATGCAATGCCTCAGTCACCCAGCGTAGAAAAGCTGGTCAGCGTAGGTCCTGAGTATCCCGAAGGATTTGAGGATTTTCATAAAGGCATCGAAAATGCTGCACCTTTCACACGTCCCGCGAATGTAAACACCAACAATGACATCATGTTGATGTACTTCACCTCGGGCACTACCGGCGAACCGAAGATGGTGGCACACGATTTCACCTATCCTTTGGGACATATCACTACGGCGAGCTTCTGGCATAACCTGCACGAAGACAGCCTGCATTTTACCATTGCCGATACAGGCTGGGGCAAGGCTGTATGGGGAAAACTGTATGGGCAGATGATAGCAGGGGCTAACATTTTCGTCTACGACCACGAGAAGTTTACACCTTCTGATATTCTGAAGAAGATTCACGATTATCACATCACTTCACTTTGTGCACCTCCCACCATTTACCGCTTCCTTATCCGTGAGGACTTGAGCAAATACGACTTGTCTTCATTGGAGTATTGTACCACGGCGGGTGAGGCGTTGAACTATTCGGTTTACGAAACCTTCCTGAAGATAACCGGCATCCGCTTGATGGAAGGCTTTGGACAGACCGAAACTACCTTGACACTTGCCACTTTCCCGTGGATGGAACCCAAGCCGGGAAGCATGGGCGTGCCTAATCCTCAATATCAGATAGACCTGTTGAAACCTGACGGCCGCTCTGCCGAGGATGGCGAACAAGGACAAATTGTGATACGTACCGACAAAGGCAAACCGCTGGGGTTGTTTAAGGAATATTATCGTGCGCCCGAACTGACCCGTGAGGCTTGGCACGATGGAGTATATTACACCGGTGATGTGGCTTGGCGTGACGAAGATGGTTACTATTGGTTTGTAGGACGTGCCGATGATGTCATCAAGAGTTCGGGGTATCGCATCGGTCCGTTCGAAGTGGAAAGTGCCCTGATGACCCATCCAGCCGTAGTAGAGTGTGCCATAACGGGAGTGCCTGATGAAATCCGCGGTCAGGTGGTGAAGGCTACCATTGTATTGGCAAAAGATTATAAGGCAAAAGCCGGTCCCGACTTGATAAAGGAACTTCAGGATCATGTGAAGCGGGTAACCGCTCCTTATAAATATCCGCGTGTGATAGAATTTGTCGAAGAATTGCCTAAGACTATCAGCGGGAAAATCCGCCGCGTGGAAATCCGGGAAAAGGACAATGGATAAATAAAACAAGACCGGGCATCGTTGCTGGAATGCAGGATGCCCGGTCTTGTTATGGAACAAAATACGAAATTTTATTTCTTAATGCGGTTGTAACGGTTCATGAACTTGTCTACACGTCCTGCGGTATCAACCAATTTTGATTTACCTGTATAGAACGGGTGAGAAGAACTGGAGATTTCCAACTTTACCAAAGGATAAGTTTCGCCTTCGAATTCGATTGTGTCTTTGGTTGCACAAGTTGAACGTGACAAGAACATGTCGCCATTTGACATGTCTTTAAATACTACCGGACGGTAGTTTTCAGGATGAATGCCTTTTTTCATTTCAGTATATACTTTTTATTGTTATTATTCAATGTTTTGTTGGTAACATCCGATTCTCTTTTCGGACATTGTTGTGTAATGGTTTGTTTCGGGTTGCAAAGATACGGCTTTTCTTTGAAATAGAAAAAGTTTTGGATGTTTTTTCACGAGAGAATTCGCAGATTTCTTGATTAAGGAGATGAAAACCGGAAATAAACAATGCTTTCTTTGTTTTTTATTCTTCAAATGGGGGCAGGGTGTTTGGTTGTCAGCCGTTTGTTGTTTTTGCTACCTTCACTTTGCATCCTTGCTGATTCTTAAAAAAAACGTGTGAATTTTAATAAAACACCTTAACATGGATTGTTTTTTCGGGAAGAATGTGGTGGATTTGCCACATTTCTTTTTACATTTGCAATGGAATTAATTTCACTAACAATTATAAAACGTACAACAATGGTTAATTACAAAGACTTAGGCTTGGTAAACACCAGAGAGATGTTTGCTAGAGCAATTAAAGGTGGATACGCTATCCCTGCATTCAACTTCAACAATATGGAGCAGCTGCAGGCTATCATCAAAGCTTCGGTAGAAACAAAATCTCCGGTTATCCTGCAGGTTTCTAAAGGTGCGCGTAACTATGCAAACCAGACCTTGCTTCGTTACATGGCTGAAGGTGCTGTAGCATTTGCTAAAGAATTGGGTTGCGAACATCCTGAAATCGTTCTTCACCTCGACCACGGAGATTCTTTCGAACTCTGCAAGTCTTGCGTAGACCTCGGTTTCTCTTCAGTGATGATTGACGGTTCTCACCTGCCTTACGAAGAAAACGTTGCTTTGACTAAGAAAGTCGTTGAATACGCTCATCAATATGATGTAACTGTAGAAGGTGAACTGGGTGTATTGGCTGGTGTAGAAGATGAAGTTTCTGCAGAACACCATACTTATACTAACCCTGAAGAAGTTATCGACTTCTCTAGCCGTACAGGTTGCGACTCGTTGGCTATCTCTATCGGTACTTCTCACGGTGCATACAAGTTCAAACCCGAACAATGCCACGTAGATCCGAAGACAGGTCGTCTGGTTCCTCCTCCTTTGGCATTCGACGTATTGGATGCTGTAATGGAAAAACTTCCGGGCTTCCCCATCGTATTGCACGGATCATCTTCAGTTCCTCAGGAATATGTAGACATGATTAATAAGTACGGAGGCAAGCTGGAAGCTGCTATCGGTATTCCTGAAGACGAATTGCGTAAGGCTGCTAAATCTGCAGTTTGCAAGATTAACATCGATTCTGACTCTCGTCTTGCCATGACAGCTGCTGTTCGTAAGGTATTGTTCGAAAAACCGGCTGAATTCGACCCGCGTAAATATTTGGGCCCGGCTCGTGACGAAATGGAAAAGATGTACAAACACAAAATCGTTAACGTATTGGGCTCAGACGGCAAGTTGGCTCAATAATCATTGCTTGTAAAAAGCATAAAAACTTTATACACCTATAACTATAAATGTGAGCCGCCCCTTCGTGATGGAGGAGCGGCTTTTTTGCATCCTGCTAATCAGGATTGAAAAGGAGTTGGCAGAAGTTATCGGCCACCGGGCTGGGAGTTATACCATGCGCGGTATGGATTTGTGCATTGCTCAGCACATTTCGTACCGCTTCCGTAGAGTGCACATCCTCTCTATCCTGTGGCATATACAAAATACATAAATGAATGCCGCGGAAATATATCAGCCATTTGAGGCTTGCATTTCAAGTAGGAAGAAAGCTTATTCTACTACCCATTTCGGGTCGTGCGGGAAGGTGACACGCGGATTGTAGTACATTCTTTCTTTGTCAGGGATGCGGAGGTAGTACGTTTTCGAGCCGTGAACGTGCAGGGTACGTGAGCGGAGCCAGGGATTCATCGTGCGCAGCAGGGCGTATGTGATGCCTTGGCTCTTGGCGAAACGGGGCAAGTCCTCGATGGTTTCTTCTACTTTGATTTCACGGTAAGGGATGGGAGGATAGAGATCGGATGCGTGCAAGCGGAAACCAAAACGGGTGGGGTCGGCAAACAGCATTTTGGCTGCAAGGATGCGGTAAACATAGCGGGCAGTTTCTTCAACCAGTTGGAGGTCAAGGGCATCTTCTTCGTATTGCCGGTCGAGCTCACGCGCGATACGTCCTTGTCCGGCATTGTAGGACGCAGCTACACTTATCCAGCTTCCGAAACGTGCATAAGCTTGTTTCAGATAGCGGCAGGCGGCACGGGTAGATTTCTCTACGTGGTAGCGCTCATCGACTGAATGGTCTACTTCCAGTCCGAATTCGCGTCCTGTGGCGGGCATAAATTGCCATAGACCTGCTGCGCCGGCAACTGAACGTGCCAGTGGATTGTTGTTGCTTTCAATAGACATCAGGTATTTGAAATCATCGGGTACGCCGTTTTCGCGCAGGATCGATTCTACAATGGGAAAGTAGCGGTTGGCGCGTTTAATCATCTGCAAAGTGGTACTGTGCATATATGAAAAGGCTAGCAGTTCGCGGTCCATACGTTCGCGGCGGTCAAAGCGGGCAAGCGAGATGGTTTCGCCACAGAAGGTCATGCTTTGTGGCACTTCGATGCAACTGTTGGACAATGTGGCAGAAGAGGATGGCTTTTCGGAGGTTTGTGCCCATAAGGATAGGGTACAGGCAACCAGTGCCAGAAAAAGAGCAGTCGCAGACAATCCGAAAGGGAATGATATTTTCATTTTCTTATGAGGGTTATTCTTCAAGGGTAAAACTTTTCAGTATGGTTTCAGGAAGTGGGTCGGCAGGGTCGGTGTATACAATAGAAACATAGAAGCCGCTCGTGTCTTCTTTGGTGAGCAGGTAACTGTACAGACATTGGTCGCTTTCACAATTTCCGCGTAGGAACACTCCGTAGAATTGCGGAAGTTCGAAATCGACGGTAGGGCTTTGCTGGGTCACTTCGTCATCTGTCGCAACGTTTTTCAGTTCCTGTGCTATTTCTGAACGTTGAATGCCTTCACCGTCGAGCAGTTGCACTGTGATGAAATAAGTGGGGGTGCTGATGATGTAACCTTCTTCCGAGTCGTCTTCTACGGTATAGCCTGCGGGTGCCTGGAAGGCAATCCCGTAGGCTTGCCATGCAGCAGGTTGTAAACTCTCGGCACTTACGCCACTTATGGCAAGTGTGATGATAAGAAGAAATGCCACGGCAATTGTTTTCATACCTGTCTCCGTTCTACTACTTTTCGTGCATATACTTCTTCTTCCTTATTCACCATAACCAATACTTCTCCTCCTATTCCGGAATAAGGTGAGGTTACGGCGGAAAGAGTTTCGTCTTTCAACATTGCTGATACGCCTGCTGATTCCAATAATCCTTTTATCAGTTCGGCTTCCCACAGACCACCTCTGTAGACTTCTACTAATGAACCATACGATTTTGCTTCCATAACTGTATATTTTTAGTTTATCTATAACCAAAGATAGGAAAGTTTTATGAAAAGAGGAAATTAATGGGCAAAAAAGTATCGGATTCATCGAAAGAATCTTACATTTGTGTGGATAAAAAGGACTTGAATGTGTAAAAAGGAATAAGTGTATGAATATTACCGACACCTTACAGAAAGTGAGACAAGCATCGCGTATGTTGCCTCTGCTGGAAGAAAAACGTATCAATGAAGTGCTGCGGGCTGTATCGGAAGCTATTATCAGGCAGACTGATGACTTGTTGAAGGCGAATGCCGAAGACTTGCGGCGCATGAATGAGAGTGACCCGAAATATGACCGTTTGAAGTTGACTCCCGAACGTTTGAGAGGCATCGCTTCGGATATGATGAATGTGGCTTCGCTGCCTTCTCCATTGGGCAGGATATTGGAAGAAACGGTGCGTCCTAACGGATTGCGCCTGAAAAAGGTGAGTGTGCCTTTCGGGGTCATCGGCATTATCTATGAAGCGCGTCCCAATGTGAGCTTTGATGTGTTCTCGCTGTGTTTCAAGAGCGGAAGCGCTTGCGTATTGAAAGGCGGGCATGACGCGGATTGCTCGAACCGTGCCATCGTATCTTTGATTCACGAAGTGTTGCAACGGTTTAACCTGGATGCACATCTCGTGGAACTCCTTCCGGTGGAGCGGGAGGCTACGGCGGAACTGCTTCATGCCGAAGGGCTGGTCGACTTGATTATTCCTCGCGGGAGCAAAGGATTGATAGACTATGTGCGCCGTGAAGCCACCGTGCCGGTTATCGAGACAGGGGCAGGTGTGTGCCATACGTATTTTGATGTAGCGGGTGACTTGAAAAAAGGTGCTGCTATCGTGAATAATGCCAAGACACGCCGGGTAAGCGTATGCAATGCCTTGGATTGCTTGCTGGTGCACCGGGAACGTCTGGCGGACTTGCCTGAACTGTGTGCGCCCCTGCAGGCATCGCAGGTGATTTTGTATGCGGACGGACCTGCCTGTCAGGCACTCGAAGGGCATTATCCCGCCGCATTGCTTTGTCCTGCCTCGCCGGAAAGTTATGGCACGGAATATATGGATTATAAAATGGCTGTCCGTACCGTGTCGGGTATAGAGGAAGCACTTGCCCACATCGATACCTATAGTTCGAAGCATAGCGAATGCATTGTGACGGAGGATAAAGCCGCTGCTGCTTATTTCCAGCGCATGGTAGATGCGGCATGTGTGTACGTCAATGCACCCACATCGTTCACCGATGGCGCCCAGTTCGGGTTAGGGGCTGAGATTGGCATCAGTACGCAGAAGCTCCATGCCCGCGGACCGATGGGCTTGCGCGAGATTACCACTTACAAGTGGTTGATAGAAGGAGATGGACAGATTCGAGATAATTAATAATAGAGTTTATGTAATTTAGATTTGTTATATATCGCGCATACGCGTACCTTTGCAACATGAATTACCACGACCATAAAGACAACAGCAAAAGTTTCCGTGCCTTGACGGGAGTTAG
>NZ_NFKD01000061.1:0-27785 GCF_002160215.1 Bacteroides sp. An19
TGCTTTGGGCGATTTTTTGGTCCTTTTCGCTCCTGTTCTTCGTCAGATAGCCCGCTATCTTCCTCATCACAGAAGCGAAAATGCCTCAAAAACTCATCCCAAATCATCGCACGATAAATCCAAAACAGCTTCTAAAAAACTTTCGATATCGATACTATACGCTAAAAAGCATATCAGATTGTACATACCCCACTAACGATGATAGGCGGCAAGGTGTTTTTTCCCACACCTGCCGCCTATCTTACCAATAGTTAGCTATCTTGCTTTATCTCTCAATAGCAGCCTGCGCCTCTTTAATACTTCCCTGACTAACAATATGTTAGATAGTTTTCGTATGTGATTTGTATGCGTTTCAGGATGCCCGCGTGAGGTTCTTGTTTCTAATGTATCTTAATTCTCTATTGCAGCTTGAGCGACTGTAATATAAAACTTATTATCAATATCTTATATACGTTTTGTATGTAATTTGTCTGTGCTATCAATCAAGCAATACAATTCATTCTGCAAAAGAGAAACATTGAATCGCCATAAAAATCCCGTGATGCTGCGTGGTAATTTGACGATTGGTGATTTTATCTTTTGATATTACCTCCTTTCTTTTAATAGTTCTATGATGGCGTCCTTATCCTTCAGATTGGAGTCCAGACGGATAATTTGCGCATTCAGGCTGTCTATCTGCTCCTTCAATAGCTTGATAGTGCCGTTCAAGTTTTCCACCTTGGCCTGTTCAGCGGTAAGCTGGGCTGCAAGACCACTATCGCCAATGTTGTTATTGGCATCTCCCCCGTCCAATGCCACTGCCGCGAGGTATGCGGATATCTGTGGGTTGACCGGGCAGAACAAGGCGAAAAAATTAAAGTCCAACGCCTTGCAAGCCTTGACAAGCCGCTTGGTCTCCATCGTCTCCCTTTCCAGAAGGCGGTTGATATGTTGTTGGGGAATGCCAAGCCTGCGTCCAAGCTCGGACTTTGAAAGGCCGAGTTCGTTGCGGCGTTGGTCAATAGCCTGCCCCACATGTACGTCTTTAATGTCTATATTCATGGGTCAAACCTTAAATTGCAATATTAAATCAACAATTATCAAACAAATATTTGGCTATATAAACCTTTTTATGTTATTTTGCCGATGATATAAATTGGATTATCGACTACAAAGTTAAACATTAATCATTAAACAAACAAATATTATGGCAGAAAACATGGAAAAAATCCGTCCCGCGCTTGTCGCACTCGAAGTTGGCGATGAAATCACCTTCCACATCTCCAGGCTGAAAAGCGTCCGAACCCAAGCCTCGGAACTTGGCGCCATCTACAACCGTCAGTTCAAGACACGGACGGACAGGGAGAAACAGACCATTACCGTAATGCGTACTTTGTAAATCCTGGATTTATGCAGTTCCTCCAGTTTTTAGACCGCCTAATCCCTTATGACACATTTCTGAACGACCTTGCGGCAAGGATTGTCAAGTACCTGAAATCAGACAATGCCGATCCGGAATTTGTCAGCCAAAGAAAGGCTTATGAGATGTTCGGCCGCCGGAATGTCGAAAGATGGAGACGGCAAGGGAAAGTGGTATGCTACAAGAGACCCGGCAAAGTGGAATACAGGACGGCAGACCTACGCCTCCTGCAACGCACGGTTCAGGACTATTTCGACGATACTTCTTCCGATATAAACATAAATAGTTTAGATATAAAGAAATAAGGAAACAATATAAGGACATGCCTATACTGTAATTCATGAGACATACGGAACAGGCATACGATAAAACATTACAGCGGATGAGAGAATTAATGCCAACATGTGACCCGGAAGGGGTTTATTCGGTCAAGCGTACTTGCGCAGAACTGGGTATCAGTTACAAGACGCTTAGAAAATATAAGGTCAGCGGCTTGATAAAGCCGCTTAATCCCGATAATGCCAACCGGCCAAAATATTCCGGCCAGTCCATAATTGATTGTTGGAAACTCCTGACAACCCTATGATAAGCGAGTCAACAATCAACAAAGTCAGGGAGCTTTCCATCGAGGATGTATTGGAGCCGTATGTCAGGCTGTCAAGGAAAGGCTCGACCCTGATGGGCGTTTGTCCGTTCCATGAGGAGCGGACAGGCTCTTTCTCTGTCAGTCCGGGAAAGAACCTGTTCCACTGTTTCAGCTGTAACCGTGGCGGCGATGCCATCACATTCATCATGGAGAAAGAGAACCTTTCCTTCATGGAAGCTATTGAGTTTTTGGCCAGACGGCACAATATTCCCATTGAGTATGTGGAAGGACAGGACAAAGAGCAAACAGCGAAAATCCGACACAAGGAAACACTTCTTGCTACACTCGGCCATGTACAAGACTTCTTTGTAGGCAGCCTGCTGATGCCGGACGGTGATGAAAGCCGCCTTGCCCGTGAATATGCTTATAGAAGATGGCCGGAAGAGTTCTGTTCGATCGCAGGCATCGGGTACGCGCCGCGTGACGGAGGTGCGTTCATGGAGTTCTGCCGGACAAAAGGGCTGGACGAGGATACGCTTTTTGAGCTGGGTCTGCTCCGACGCGGAGATGACGGCTATGTATATGCCATGTTCAGACACAGGATAATGATTCCCATACGCAACAGATGGGGACGCATCATCGCTTATACCGCCCGTTACATCGGGAATAACCCAAAAGCACCGAAATACATCAATTCTCCAAACAGTGCGGTATATGCCAAGGGAGGATGTCTGTTCGGCATAGACAAGGCGAGTCGGGAACGTAGTGCGGAATACTTCATCATCGTGGAGGGTGCGCCTGACGTGCTGCGTATGCAGTCTATCGGCTACGACAATACTGTGGCCGCATTGGGAACGGCATGGACGGACAGCCAGTTTGAGCGGCTGAAAAAGTACACCACTTCATTATGCTTCATCCCCGATTCCGATGTCAGTGAAGGCAAACCCTTCGGACCGGGATTCGAGGCGGTCATGGCAAACGGGACAGCCGCTGTCAGGAAAGGTTTCCATGTAACCGTAAGGGAACTGCCATTTGCCGAAATCCCCGTCGGTGAAAACGGCTGGGATGTGAAACCCGGAAAGAACGATGCAGACAGTTTCATTCATAGCCGGGAGGATTACACCTCATTGAAAGAAAGGCTGTTTATTGTCTGGCTGGCACAGAAACGCTTTCTTGTTGCGGACTCTTTGGTGGAAGAACGGAAATGCGTGTCAGAGATAGCCGACCTGATGCGCTATGTGAAAGACCAGCTGATATTCAATCAGTGCATTGATGAATTGGCCAGAATCTACGGAAAAGCCAAACTGTGGCGTGATGCCGTAACGCAAGCCCGTGGCGAGGCGCGGAAAAGGCAGGACAAGCTCACGCCTATGGATGAAAGACAACGTGAAGCGGAACTGCTTCGCCAGCATGGGCTGTTCATCCGGGAGAACTGTTATTACGCCACCGGGGATGACGACGAGGAACCGTCAAGGATTTCCAATTTCATCATGGAACCGTTGTTCCACATCGAGGACGAGAACAACGGCACACGCATCTTCCGTATGCGCAACACCTATAATATATGCCGTGTCATTGAGTTGAGGGAGTCCGAACTGTGTTCGCTGAACAGCTTCCAACAGAAGGTCGGCTCCGTGGGCAACTATGTGTGGCTGGCCAAGATAGACAAGCTCAACCGTGTTAAGGAATATCTCTATTCCAAAACCGACACGGCGGAACGGGTGCGTAAATTGGGATGGGATGCCACGGAGGGTTTCTTTGCTTTTGGGAACGGGATATTGACAGACGGTACTTTCCGTAAAGTCGATGACCTTGGCATTGTCCGTGGCGTGAACGGAAAGGCTTTTTATATTCCAGCCTGTTCAAAGATATACATCCACAATCTGGAGATATTTCAGTTTGAGCGGCTGATGGTACATGAGAACTGGAACGGCATAAAACTATATGATTATGTAGGACGGTTGGTGGAGGTGTTCGGCGAGAACGCCACCGTCGCTTTCTGCTATCTACTCTCCACTTTGTTCCGGGATGTAGTTTTCCGCCGTACAAGACATTTTCCCATTCTTAACCTATTCGGTGAGAAAGGAACTGGAAAGACCACCCTTGCCACCTCGCTCCAAGCGTTCTTCATACACGGTGTAGATCCGCCCAACCTTAGCGTTTCAACAGTCCCTGCCATGAACGACAGGGTTTCGCAGGCGGTCAACACGCTCGTAGTGCTTGATGAATACAAGAACGACCTCGACATTCGTAAGATTGCTTATTTGAAAGGTCTTTGGGGAGGCGGTGGCCAGACAAAGAAAAATACGAACACAGACGGTATGGCCACACAGACCATTGTCAGTACAGGCGTGGTACTTTGCGGTCAGGATAAGCCTACGCAGGATATGGCACTGTACACCCGTGTCATCTTTCTCGGCTTTTCCAAAACTTCATTCAATCAGACAGAGAAAAGCCATTACGAGGATTTGGTGACCGTGTGTAATATGGGGCTGTCGCATCTTACTGTCGAAGTGTTAAACCATAGGGAACTGTTCGAGAAAAACTTCCCGGAAGTTTACTCCATCACAAAGCGCGAATTGGCTGCAAAACTGGAAAACGAAAAGATACATGACCGTATTTTCGGCAACTGGGTGATACCGTTGGCGGCGTTCCGAACATTGGAAACCGTGATAGACGTGCCTTTCAGCTATGCTGACCTGTTCGACATTTCGCTCAGGGGGCTGCGAAACCAAAATGAGTTGGCACAGGAAAGTTCGGAGGTCGCCGATTTTTGGAATATGCTGCAAGGATTCCAGACTTCAGGCAAATGCGTGGAAAAGGCGCATTACCGCATCCGGTATATGCGGAGTTTCCGACCCATATCCGCGAAAGAGGATATAGAGTTCAAGGAAGCACGTCCCATCTTGTATTTGAATATGGCTGCGGTGGCTTCGTTGTTCAACAGCCGGAATACGAATGTCACCACCAACCGTTCTAATTGGTCAACCATCCTATCCTATTTGAAGTCGCATCCTACCTATCTAGGTTTAAAGCAGGACAGGTTCACCATACTCATGCCAAACGGTATGCCCGATTATACGATAGAAATAGTTGGCAACGAACAGGTCAAAAAGGTCAAGGTCAACCGCCCAAAAGCGTTGTGCTTTGATTACCAGCAGTTGAAAGATATGTTTGGGCTTGACCTTGAAACAGAAGTAATAACAGATGCCCAAGAAACTGTAGAGGAATACGACAGTGCAGAAGATGCAAATCTTCCATCAGAAGTAGCCATGCAGAAAGAGTTTCCTTTTTAATGTGTCAAGAACCATAAAAGATAGTAGAATGAAGCTTTATACAGGTTAATAATTATCTCTACATAGGGATTGTGAAGAAATTACAGTAAAAAAGCAGTAGAGGATTTGGTAGTATCAAGTATTATTCGTATCTTTGCACTACAAGAACCCGCCAAGCCTCTTAACAATGCTTAAATCGGCGGGTCGTTTTATTTTTATATGAGATACACCAAACATTATTCGTCTCCAACCGAACTTTTGACCATTCTTCAAGACAGAGGTTTGGACTGTTCAGATATAGATGATGCCGAAAGCATATTGCGGTCGGTAGGCTATTATCGTTTGTCCGGGTATTTGTACCCTTTTCTTAAAGTACCCAAATCTGAACACAGATACAAAAGTGGAAGCACCTTAGGCAGTGCCGTAAGCCTATACGAGTTTGACAGGGAGTTTCGCCAACTTGTTTTTGACCAGATTGAGCGCATAGAGGTAGCTGTCCGAAGCACAATTACAAATATCGTATGTGCTGAGACCGGTGACGTGTTCTGGATGACCAATCCTTCACGTTTTGCCCATAGTGACAAATATAACAAGACTTTGGCGCTTATTGATAAGGAGATACAAACCAGCCGTGAGGATTTCATACTCCATTTCAAGCAGTCCTATGATGACCCGTACCCTCCTTCATGGATGATTGCCGAGATAATACCTTTGGGTACTTTGACCCGACTGTATGAGAACATCGCAAGCAACCAGATACGCAAAAAAATTGCACGGTATTTTGGCCTGACCGTTCCTGTATTCGTTTCATGGATGACCATTGTCACACTGACCCGGAATTCATGCTGCCACCATGCAAGGTTGTGGAACCGTTCACTTTCATTACGCGCACTGACCATGACAAGGCCGTTGCGCCCTTGGGTAGACAACAACGTGCAACAAGGACGTGTGTTTTTTACCCTCTGTATCTTGAAACACTTTGTAGACATTATCCGTCCCAATAACGCATTCAAGCAGCGTCTTGTTGCCTTATTGTCAAAATATCCCATGATAGATACTTCGGCTATGGGATTTGTTAAGGACTGGCAAAGCCAACCGCTTTGGAGTGAATAAAATCAAAAGACATACACTGAAAGGTCATCTTCGGATGGCCTTTTTTATTAAGCGTATTTCGGAATATAATAGGCACACATTTAAGTGTTGACTGTGTTGACAGCAGATAAGTTGCAACGTATCAGATACTTCCTATAAGATTATTGCGTTGACAAACGTTGACAAAGGTAGTCACTTTGGTGAAACGCCTTGATATTCATTGCCAACGGTTGACAAACACGATAACATATATTATTCTTACTCTTTTTTAGAAAAGAATATAATGTTCTGTATTACAACCACTTGCAACGATTTAATTTATCAACTTTGCACATAGGCTTCCTTGTCAACGCTGTCAACCCTCAAATATATGCTTTTTTCAAAACGGGAGAACATACATCATCATTCGACACGATTAAGCATAACACTATCATGTCGGTAACTGGGTGGTTGGTAATAAGGCGCTTATATTCCTAAAATATCCTATTAACTATCTGATATTCCATTGTTTGATATGTAATTCAGTATAAGCTTTTGACGTATTTTTATCGGCAAAAAAATGTTTGCACAATGAATTTATGCAAGAAGTTCTTAGAGATAAAGCCGGAACAGTCGTATTCGGTGAGCGAAGCGGCGCGTTTCCTCGGCATACACCGGTGTACCATCTATGATTACATTACCCATACGGAAAGGCCGTTGCCGTTCTTCCGGACGCAGGACAATCTGAGGATACAGTTCCATGGTGATGACCTGATTGCCTACAAGACTGCCGGCCTCCCGAAGAAAGGGCGCAAACGGAGATAGGATGAAAAAATCATAGCCTGCCACACCAATGGAGATATGGCAGGCCATGTTTGTATTTGTGGTCAATCTGCCAGCCCCCTGACCGCTTCAAGCAGCTTACAGACCATATCTTCTGCCGCTTCCATGTCGGCCAGTACGTCTTTCATATGGTACGGTGCGCCATTTTTACCGTGCCCGTTGCCGTCCAGCCACAGATAGGCTTCCGCATCTGCATCAAAACCCTCGTAATACTCTTCCATGTCAGTTATTAGGCTTTTAAGGCTGCGTCCCTGCATCGTGGCCGAAAAGAAGAAATCCTGTCCGGCAGGAGTGAATTGGGAAAACTCAAAGATGAGGATATTCTTGTCTTGATGCTTCTCTGCATCCACATGCCAGCCGTTTGTCTCTGCACATTGGACGACTTCCTTTATAATCTTGTTTCTCGTTCGCATGGTTACTGATGTTTATGTCAGCCGTGGCACTTGATTGGTTGTACCACGGCTGACGGGTTAATGTTCAAATCTGGCTAAGAACTGCTGCAGGCGGAAGTCCTGCAAGTTCTTTAACGGCGTAGGAGTAAAATTCTCCTGTAGCCTTACTTGTAGCTTACCCAAACCTTGTGCCGTAAGGTCAAGCTCCACTTCCGACAATTCGTTAAGAGAGATATAGCCGTATTCATCCTCCGCAAGTCCTACCACGATGCCAAAGAGGATGGTGTCGTTCCCTTCTCTCTCACCTTCAAGGATGAACCAGCGTACCGCTCCAAGAGCGAAGATAGCACGGCAAACCGCTTCTTTTCCCTTGCCGTCCTGGGAATAAAGGGGATAGCCTTCCAAGGCTTCCTCCAACTGGGGTGTCATCAGTCTGCTCATATCAGTCAAATTCTATTTCGTCGTCATACACTTCTATTTCCGCTCCGCTGCTGAACTGCACGATAAAGCCTTTTGCAGTCCTGCCCACAATCGTTCCGCGATGGTAGCCACGCCACGGTGTGACCAGTTCGCATTGCTGCCCGTATTCGGGAAAATCTGTTTCATACATAATTGAAAAGTTTTAGATGGTTGCTTGATAGTAAATTCTCAGTTCAGCGGAAACATTGTAGATGTAGCTGCCACAACGTACCAACAGGCAGTCCTTGCCGTAGTACAGCCGTTTCATGCCCCTGACGCTTCCGCTTTTGTGGAAGTTGGGAAAGCGGTCTATGCCTACTCTCCGGCCTTGCTCGATAGTCATTCTTCTTGTCCGCATAAATCCTTGTTTTTAAGAGTTGGTGAAATCTGATACTTTTCCCTTTTGTGAAGCTCCTTTGAGCTTCTTGGCAGGGAAGACCGTTTTACGTGCAAATAGCCACTGCGGACACAAGGGAGAATAAGGCAAGTATGAGGCCGGAGAGTGCGGACGGAATACCCCAATTTTGGAGGGACGAGAAAATTTGTGGAAGGCTTCCGTCAAGCCCTCCAGCCGAAAGACAATGGTGGTGCTTGACAGTTCTCCCGTCCGCAGTAGTTTTGCACGGTAAAACGTAGCCGGCCAAGAAGTCCAAAGAGGGCTAAGAAAAGCTCCATAAAGCAAGTCCTATTATAGGATAGCATCCAAGCCCAATCTGTTTTCCAAATACCGTTGCCATTGTGAGAACCTGCGAAATGGAGCATAGCGGAGTCTTGTGGGCTCTCTCTATGTCAACGGATTGGGGATACCCAGACCGTTGTAAATTCCTGTCAGCAGAACTTACTTGGTGTCATTGGCGCGGAGTAAGTTTGATGGCTTTATTATTTAACTTTTCGTCATGTCGGATAAGGTAGATTCACATTATCTTTTAATTTTTAAAAGCGCATTTTCTACTTCATTATAAGTACAAAAACTAAAGTTAATCAACTAATATGGCTTTTGTGCGAGAATAATCACTCTTGATGTTTAATATTTAATGGCTTCTAACAATGTACTTCGCAAAAAAGTAGTATCTTTGCATCTGTCTACCCACGCTGTTGTCTCTTTAGAAGAGATGAGGTTATGGGTGGGACATACATGTTAAAGGCGTTTCTGACGCTTTGGTTTTGACTATGTAGAACTTCGCAAACTCTTACAGTTAATCAAAAACCAAGCAACGAGAGACGCCCTATTGGGTGTATAGTATACAGCCGTTATGTTTTTCCGATTTGGTCGGTTAGATATTAGGTCATATACATATTACATCAGCGTGGGGCTTTCGGCGTTGCTCGTTTCGATTAACTGGGCAATGCGAAGGCCTTACATAGTGGAACGAGTGACAGACTGGCTCCACGTTTTTATATGTATGAAAGGATTTTATTAAAAAGTATGCCAGCAATGGAGTCAGCTGACAATAGTTTATATCGCTGACGCATGGATATTATTAATAAAAATCCTTATCGCTATTTGGGAGTTTATTCAAATTCGCCAACCAAAGAGCGTATCGCCAATAAGGCAAAGATGAATGCTTACTTAAAAGTAGGTAAGTCTGTATCTTTTCCTTTGGAT
The DNA here is from genome assembly GCF_002160215.1 of Bacteroides sp. An19. Taxonomy (NCBI): domain Bacteria; kingdom Pseudomonadati; phylum Bacteroidota; class Bacteroidia; order Bacteroidales; family Bacteroidaceae; genus Bacteroides; species Bacteroides sp. An19. The sequence continues at coordinate 9,632 of NZ_NFKD01000061.1, forward strand.
TTACTCAATATATTACCAAGCATAGACCGTTCGATTGAAACGGTTGCTAACGCAGAATCCGAACTGACACTCCCAATAGAACAAATCAGATTCGCTCAATTCTGGTGGATGAATGTAACTTCACTTGACGGTATCGCATTCAATCATCTGACCAATGGCAATATGGATATGGCAAAATCTATTTGGGAGAAAAAAAACGATGTGTCTTCTCTTCAAAATCGCTTTTTGCTTTCTATTATCAATGACGATTGGAACTCTGCCATTCAATACGCAGAAAACCTATACACTAATTTCTCAGAAGAATTTATTGCAAAAATTATTGGTGAGGCAATGCCTGTTTCAACACCACTTTGGAAAATGTTCATTGATTCATTGGCTAAATCAGGTGTAAACCTTTTACCGTTCATAGACACGCTCACCAACACGGAATGGAGAAATTATATATCGGAAATAACAATTGTTCCATTAATTGATTCCATTAAAGAAGCCATAGATTTAGCAAAATCCTCAAAGGGTAAAGGTCCGCAAGCCAGATTCAAAGCAGGAGAAAAATTAATGGCTTCTACTAAAAGCGCATTGAACCAAATCAAAAAATCTTTGCCGGTTTCTGACATACGTTATCAAACGATTGCCGACAAACTCGCGACAGAAATTCTCCAGTGTGGTATTGATTATTTCAATGACACGGAAGACGATGATGCGCCACAGAAGGCTATGATTCTACAAAACTACGCATTGTCAATAGCTGTCGGTAAACTAACCAAAGACAGATGTAAAGAAAATGTTGACATACTAAAAAGTATTGGAAAAGAATATTTGGTACGCAAAGAATTAGCACAACTTACAACATACATAGAAGAACTTCGAGGTGAAAAATCCGCTCAAAGTCCTTTATTAGGGTTAACGTCGTTTGGTAGAGGAATTCCTGATATAGCACGAATCGTAGACAAATGCATTCCTTTATTAAATAGCATGAAAGGTAAACTTGGCTTTGGCAGCAACTTGTATATGAACGTATCTTCTGCTGTTGCCTCTTCTGCTATAAATGCTCTTGTTAATGTCGTAAATTTTCAGCAAACTATATCCATAGGGGATAATAGTAAACTCAAAAGCATTATAAGTGATGCTGTAAAACTTATGTCCACAATAGGAAACATGGATATGGATACAAAAACCAGAAACTACTACAGCGGAAATAAAAACACTTTAATGAGCATAGACAACAGATTAAATCCTTCTGGCGGCTGTTATATTGCAACAATGGTGTATGGCGATTACGACCATCCACGGGTAATGGTTTTGAGAGAATTTAGAGATAGTTATCTTGCTGATAGACATTGGGGAAGACAATTCATCAAGATTTATTATAAATACTCTCCGAAACTTGTTAAAAAACTTACTGGACATAAAAAAATAAATCATATGATAAAAATCATGCTTGATATATTCGTTGAACACTTAAAGAGAAACAAAAAATGAAAAAAATAATACTATTTGCAACATTGTTTATTTCTGCAATCAATATAAATGCAGACAATTTAAAAGAACAGTTGCAGAAACAAAATGCTCGCCTTGATGCCATAGAATCAGACATCAATCGCTTAAATAATAGCATAAAGCAACAACATAGAATAAACCTACGTTTGTCTGCTACAGATAAAAAGATTATATTAACTCAAGACTCAATACAAGGGAATTTAGGTACTTTGAACGAACGTATAATTGCCGTTGAAAAGACACAATCTGAAGACAGAATATCTTTTAAGAATGACATACGAGAAACTAACACCAATATTGCCACCAATCTTGTAAAGATGGACTCACGTACCATGTGGGGTGGCATATTATTATTCTGTACAATTTTGGGATTCAGCGGGTACCTTTATGTGAAAAGGCGCAAAGACTATACATCTATGAGTGAAGTCCGTAAAGCCCAAGAAGCATTGCGAATTGCACAATCCAAGATGCAGGAAGATTCCGTAAAATTGGATAATCAGATGCTGGCTTTAATGGAAAAACAAATGAACGCTACTTCTACAATTGTCTCAACAGAAGCGGACCATTCATTAGCTCTTAAAGTAGCAGATGAAATAGTCCGCATAGAGCTTAACCTATCCCGAATGGATGCTTCTGTAAAAGGGTATAAACAACTGGCTAAAGCTGTAGAACGCATTAAAAATAATTTTCAAGCAAATGGATATGAAATAATCGATATGCTTGGTAAACCGTATAATGAAGGTATGAAAGTGGTTGCGAATTTCGTCCCTGACGAAACATTAAAAGAAGGTGAGCAAATAATTACCGGAGTCACCAAGCCACAAATTAATTACAATGGCAAGATGATACAATCTGCTCAAATCACTGTAAGTCAAAACATCTAAAAAATACAATATGGCACGTTTAAAGATTGATTACGGCATTGACCTTGGTACAACCAACTCGGCTATTTGCCGCATGGAAAAAGGTGAACCAGTTATTATTAAAAGTGACACTCTTAAAGATACCATGCCCTCATGTGTATCTTTCAACAAAAAGAAATCCGTGAAAGTAGGTGATGGCGCATACAACAATATGAAGAGTGATAAGCGCCGTGCAACAAAGTCATGGCACGTTGAAGCATCAAATACCTATATCGAATTTAAGCGCACGATGGCTACAGATACTAAATATTCAAGTAGTTATATGGAGCGTGAATTTACTTCGGAAGAACTTTCTGCAGAAGTCCTGAAGACGCTAAAATCATATGTTACAGATGAAAACATATCCTCAGTAGTAATTACTGTACCTGCAAAATTTACCGTAAATCAGAAGACAGCTACCATGGAAGCCGCAAAAATGGCAGGCTTCAAGCGTTGCGAATTGTTGCAAGAACCTATTGCAGCAGCTATGGCTTACGGACTTTCAACTGACACTAAGAATGGCATTTGGATGGTATTCGATTTCGGAGGTGGTACATTTGATGCAGCTTTGCTAAAAGTAGAAGATGGCATCATGCAAGTATTCGATACAGAAGGAGATAACTATTTGGGTGGTAAGAATCTAGATTATGCCATTGTGGACAAAATCATAATACCTTATTTACAGAAAAATTATGTAATAGATGGTTATCTAATTGACAATCAAAAGAAAGAGGTACTTCGTGATGCCATGAAAACATACGCTGAAGAAGTGAAGAACCAGCTTTCATTCAAAGATCACGAAGACATTATTTCTAATCTTGGTGACCTTGGAGAGGATGAAGAGGGTGAAGAAATCGAACTAGATATTACTATTACCCAAGCGGACGCTTTTGATGTGATGCGACCCTATTTCCAAAAAGCGGTAGACATTTGTAAAAATCTTTTAGAGCGCAATCATCTTAATTCATCTCACCTTGATAAGTTAATATTAGTTGGTGGTCCGACTCATTCTCCACTCATTCGGCAGATGTTGAAAGAGCAAATAACTCCAAATGTTGATACAAGCATCGACCCCATGACGGCGGTAGCTACCGGGGCAGCTCTATATGCATCAACAATGGAAGCTGAAGTGAACGATGAAGATTTCACTATAGAAACTGTAAAACTTGAAGTCGGATATGAAGCAACATCCGTGGAAACTACAGAATGGGTAAGCGTAAAACTATCTGCTGATGCTAAACAAAACAATGTATTTGTAGAGCTAATTCGCAGTGATAAAGCTTGGTCAAGTGGTAAAACAGACATAGACAAGAGCGGTAATGTAATTGAGGCTAATCTTTTAGAAGGACGACCGAATTCGTTTGATGTTGTTTGCTATGATATTCAGGGTAACACTCTTCCATGTTTTCCTAATGAGATAACAATCATTCAAGGCTCAAAGGTAGGAGCTGCTCCTCTGCCATATAATATAGGTATTGCCGTTTGGGACTCCAATAAAGAACGGGCTGTGTTCCGTATGGCTCGCGGTTTAGAGAAGAACAAGCCGGTTCCGGCAACAGGTGTTGTTAATAACTTAAAAACTACCAGCCAATTGCGTCCAAGTGTGGACAGTGATGTACTAACAATACCCATTTATCAGGTGGATGATTTTAGTGAAGCTGAAAATCGTCCGGTATCTCTCTATGAACATGTAGGAGATGTTGTTATAACAGGCGATGAAGTGGAACAGCTTATACCTTCAGATAGTGTAGTTGATATAACGCTGAAAGTTGACTCATCCGAGCAAATGATACTTGAAGCCCATTTCCCAACCACAGACACAACAATTGAAAAGCCTCTTGACACGAGTAAAAAACAGTCTATAGAAGATGCCGATAATAGCATCCAAAAAGGAATAGCTGATGCTCAAAGAAATATAAACCGTCTGAATGCATCAGGTATTTCTACCACTGATGTAGAACGAGAATTAGCACAAGTCAAAGATGAAGCTAAGAATAGCTCGGAAAAGAAAATGGTACTCCAACACCTGAAAGAAGTGCTTCGTAAGATTGAAGACCTTGATGAAGGTACTGAATGGCAACGAGTGGAATCTGAATTGCGTGAAGAGTTTGAAAGGCTTGAAAAAGCGCAAGAAAAGTTGGGTAATGATAAATCTCGACAAATAGTAGAAAATCTACGCTCACAAGTGGATCAAGTTATTCGCTCAAAAAATGTCAAGGTCGGCCATGAGCTCCTTGAGCAAATCAATACTTTGTTCTTCCAACTTACTATGATGTATCAGTGCATAGGGTTGATAGACGACTATAATAAAACATTCTCTTCCCATCCTTGGAAAGATGCTAGTCGTGCTCGTCAACTTATTAATCGTGGACTGGAAATCATCAACAACAATCCATCAACTGAAGCTTTATTGCCAATAGCAAGAGGTATTCTTAACTTATTACCTGATGAAGAGGCTGCTAATGCGGGAGGTTTATTAAAATAACAAACTTGCTTTATGGATAAAAATTGGAAAATAGATCAATTAGAGAAGTTGCATATTGGTAAATCTATATACAAATATATTCCCGAAAATATTGGGAATATATTGTATTGCGATACAACAGAGCCCAAAGAATATCCATTAACACCTCAACAAACCTCAAAAAGAAAAATATTAGGTATGCTTTTTTGCATAATAAGTCTTTCTTTATATTGGGGGTTTCTTTATGAACATTACATTTGGGGAATTATCATTACTATTGTCATTTGTATTATAACCTTGGCCGTTTATAATACATCCTTTTCCGGTGTAGATTATTTTATTGGTGACAAAGGTTTTTCTATAATAGAATTTTCTGGTAGACGAGACAATATTGCCAATAAGCAGATATGGCAATTTGATGATTTATCATATCTATTTACAGGAGAATGTGTGAAAAAGGTGAATTTTTCATATTCAGGCACGGATTATTATTTTTCTTTTTATAAGAAACTGAATCCTGATGGAAAAACATATGATATTGCATATACGACGACAGGATCATATTCAGATAAATCGCCAAAAGACCCAATGAATCCAGAGGGAGCGAGTCCTGAATATTGTTTCATGAAAGAATTAGAAAAAATATGGACGTTACATTTTTTCAATAAACACAAGAATGCCCCAATAACTCAATTTCCACTTATTAAAGATAATAGCATTTATAGTGATGCTATTGCTGTCTGTCGTGATTATATTGATATTTATGGAGTTAAATACAATCAAAGCAATACGAAAAACATCTATATTTCTAATGGTCAATTGATTGTAGAGCATGAAAATCATTCAAAGAAATTCCTTGGGTTAATTGAAAAAGGAAATATAAGTTCAATTCCTCTTTCTGATTTAGGAAATCGACAAGCATTTATGTTATTATTTAACTCATTTTACAAATCATGATATACTCAAAAGGAGATAAAATTAATAACTACACAGTAACATTTCCGCATAAGCAAAGTTCTTATGCGGAAACTTACCGTGTTAAGGATGATACTGGGAAAACTCGTTTTTTGAAGCTTATCAATTATAGCAAAGTAAGTCGTTGGCAAATGAATGATAAAGGAACGATGAGGGAAATTGAAATCTCTAAGCAGTTTAATCATTCTAATCTATGTAGCTATATAGATTCCGGTTCAATTATGAAAAATGGCAGTCAATGGGCTTACCTTGTAACAGAGTATATCAGTGGAGAAACACTTTCACAACGAATTATACGTACTGGTTCACTTGGTGTGTACGAAATAAAGCAAGTAGCAAAATATGTATTGGGCGCATTGGACTATATACATTCACTTCCCATACCAGTCATTCATAACGAAGTTACAATACAAAATGTAATGCTTAATCTTGTCGGTGGGCTACAAGAGCTTAAATTGATAGACTTTGGCCATGCTTGTTACCTCAACCAACAGAATGGCAAACCTGATTTGACGGACTTAAACGCATTTTATTTAGCACCGGAGCGTTTTTCGGGAGTTTGTTCAGTTCAGACAGACTTATATGCTGTTGGCGCAATGATGTATTTCTTGCTTTATGACAAACTACCATGGTTTATTGACTTATCTCGTGTTTCAAACAGCGATAAAGTAGAAGCTATTCTATCTGAACGTCAAAAAGAACTTGATTTGCCCGACATTGAAATGTTTGAATTGGATGAGCAACTCATCAATATTATTGTGAAATCATTGTCTCAGGATTCAGAAGACCGCTTCCAAACAGCTAAAGATTTTATCAAAGCTATTGATGGTGAAGTAAAAATCTCAAGACAATCAACTAAGAGAAAAATTCTTTCATCAGGAGCAGAAGACAAATCCGGAGGTTCATCTAAACCTGTGAATATCGTAAAAGGTTCGGGCTTTGCTGCGATAGCAGGTATGGATGAACTCAAAGAACAACTTCGGGAAGAGGTAATAGATCCATTGCATCATCCTGAAGAATACCAACGCTATGGTGTTACAATTCCGAATGGAATGCTGCTGTATGGTCCTCCCGGATGTGGAAAAACTTTTTTTGCCAAACATTTTGCCGAAGAAGTTGGTTTCAATTTTATGTTTGTTACACCGGCAACACTTAAAAGTCGTTATGTGAATGCTTCACAAGAGAACATCGCCAAGATGTTCAAAGAAGCTGAGGAAAATGCACCTACCATCATCTTTATCGATGAAATTAATGAGTTGGTTCCCAATCGTGAAGGGGATGTACATGAAATGTCCAAAAGTGCCGTTAATGAAATGTTGGCTCAGATGGATAGAACTGGAGAAAAAGGAATATTCATTATTGGCGCAACAAATTATCCCCACATGATAGACCCGGCTATATTGCGAGCTGGTCGCTTAGATAAGAAATATTATGTCGGAGTTCCTGATGAAGTTGCTCGAAAAGCTCTTTTTGAACTTTATCTTAAAAATCGACCGTATGACTTTGGTTTGGATTATGACGAGTTGTCTAGGCTCACAAGAAACTATGTTTCCGCAGATATACAACTCATTGTAAATAACGCAGCTCGTACCGCCCTCAAAAGCCGTTCAAAGATAACGATGACTATTCTAAGAGATGCTATTGCAGCTGTTCGACCATCATTGGATATAAAAGAACTTCAACGCTATGAAGAAATAAAAGCACAAATGAATGGAGAAGAAATTAAAGAGCCTGGAAACAGACCTAAGGTAGGATTTAAATAAAACATAAACGATATGAATACGAATGAATTATACTTAAAAACCATCTTTTGCTGTATGGCTTGCGATGGTGATATTGCAAAAGAAGAGGTTTTATTAGTGAATGACATAACTTCCAAACAAGAATCATTTAGAAATATAAACATAGAAGCAATTATAAATGATTATGTAGCAGCTATTAATGAAAAAGGAGTTTTGTTTTTGAAGCAGTATCTTAAAGAATTAGAAGCGCAGAAACTTTCAATTGAGGAGCAGATGATAATCATTGATTTGGCAATTCAGACAATATATGCTGACAGCAAAATAGAATATTCGGAAGTAAAATTTTTCAAGAAGATTCGTAATCGATTATCACTGAATGATGAACAAATACTTACTAAATATCCAGACATTGAGGATTTCTTACTTCCCGACATTAATGTCATAGAAGATCCCGAATGGAACAATGTCATATTTGAGAATATAAATTTAGCAGAATATGGGCAGAAACAGTGAATGATTTATAGACTCTGAACTTTCCAAAAATCCCGACCCGCGCCTCACGGCGCAGGCCGGGGTCAGGACATTCAAGGATTTATGCCGGTGTCCTCGCCTCAAGAAAGCGGTAGGCGTTGGCGTTTACAAGTCCTATAATCCGGTCGTGGTATTCCGTGTTGGAGTTGCACAGCCCACGGCTCTGTACCACCTTGCCCTGACTCAATGAGAATTCCACGGTCTCAATGCGGTTGCCTTGGCGGTCGTGTGCCGACAGGATAACGCTGTCCGCCTTGGCATAATACTCGCATTGGAACACACAATGGTGAAGGCTGCTTCCCTCGGCCTGAAAAGCCTCGATGGAGTCAAGTACGGATATTTCAATGTCATTGTCGCTGATGACAATCCCGAAGTAACGTGACTTTTCCCGGTAGAAGTCAGCCTCCCTCGCCTTGGCCCTCAACATCTGTTCCCTGTTTCTACGCTTTTCCTCCGCCTTGTTCCTTTTGTTCAGCCAATGGTCATGGGCGGCTTTGAGGTCTTTGGGGCAGACATACTTGGCGTTGTGGATGTCCTTACCGCATTGCTCCAACAAGCGGACGGTATCACACCACAGGCCGTAGTCGGACGGGCGGTAATGATGCCGTGCAGCTACCTTGTACGACTGCCAGCACGTGTCCAAATCCAGCGGACGGCTCACAAAGTAAGCCACGGCCTGCAAGTCCCCGGACTTCATCATCGTCTCTATCCGGCTGTCCGTCAGCAACGCCTTCATCAGCCTTGCCGGATGGCAGCCATCGGGAAGCCTGCCTTTCATGCCGTTGCGCCTCAATTCAGGAAGCACCTTATAACGTGGGTAAACGTATGTATCGGAAATCACCCAATGCACCTCGGACAAAATCTTCAAGTCAATTCCTGTACACCAATTGAAGCTGTCCACATACCAGCCCAATGTCCTTGCCCTTGATGTCACCGCCATCCTGCCCTCGGCATTGAGCCACAGACGGCACACCTCCATGCAGGACGTTTTCAACTTCATCCCTTTCCGGCATAAAGCTCTCAGTAGGAACACACGCTGCACCTGCAGGCCGTCCGCCACTTCAAGGGAAGAGAAGTAGGCGGACTGCACCTCCTTGCGCTTCATCGTGTCCCTTACCTGCAAGCGGTGTCCGCAATGGGGACAGCATACCGACTTGCCTTTTCCCTTATGGTCAAACTTCGCTCCGCAGTCGCCGCACATGCAGTTGTGGCCGGATGTGCGGAATGCGATATGTACAATGACATTACTTACAGCCCATTCAACGGCTTTGGGGCTGAGGACGGTCAGCTTCCCGTTGGAAGCCGCCACCGCCTTTTCAAATCTGTTCCTCGGTTTCATGGCTCAAAAGTTGTCAAAGAGTGATAATGTCGGTTGGCTGTCAGTCTGCGGCTTGTGGGCTTTCGGCCTTGCATTGCGTGCCTGTATCTTGCGAAGCTCCTCGTCCTGATAGCGTTTGAGTGCGAGTACCCTCTGTTCCGCCTTTTCCTCCTCCGTCAGCTCTATATGGTGGTTTATCACCACGTTACAGGACAGCGGCTTGCCGATTTCAAGGTCAGGCTCGTCTATGACGTGTACCGCCATTGAATATATCTCGCTGTCCGAGAAACCGCAACAGCCGGAGTTCTTAACTTCGTGTAGGATAAAAGTCACCACATCGTCAATGGTACGTGTCGTGGTTTCGTACTTGGCACGGAATAGTTCATCTTCCTTTGCCCTTTGGTCAAGATAACCCTTGATAATCTCCTTGAAATGTTCTGTTCCTTTCATATGTCCTTGCTTTTTTATAGATAAATCCATACAGGTTAAATCGGCAGGCCTGTCAGCAGTTCCAAAAGCGGTATGGTGTTAATGTCCTTGTCGAAGCGTATCTGCCAGTCCGGCCTTGCCAGTAGGGACGGCATGAACTTCTTTACCACAAACCGCCCGTTGTCGTTAGAATAGCAGTTGATGGTGGCGAAGTTTGCTCCGTCCTTGCGGATGTGGGCGAAGAACGGCGGCATACCGCAGAAGCACTTGCGGACGCTCTCCCTGTCCCACAACAAGGTAAGCTCGTAAATACAGCCCTTGTAGCTGACACTTTCCTTTCTGTCAATCAGTTTTATTGCCATAATGCCTGAATTTTGAAGTTCTAATCTTTTTCCCTTTTGTTTGAAGCCTTGCGGCTTCCGCTCCGGGATTTTACGATACGGCATGACGGAAGGTGCAAGGGGCAAAAGGCGGACGGGACAAGTGGAAAGAGGCCGGAATACCCGATTTGGCACAAATCGCGGAAGGCTGCCGGACGCTTTCCACGCAGGCAAGTGGAGCGTCGTTCGCCGCCGCCACGGCCTTCCGTTGCTTTGTAGCGGAAAATCCGCCGGAGCGGAACGCCCACAGGTTCAAAAACAGGAAATCCCGATGCCACAACCGATGACACCGGGATTCCAACATATTAGGGAACAAAATTCTTAGCCTTCTACGGCAAGGGTATCTCAAACGACTTCACCACGCATTGCGCCTCCTTGTCCAGGATGAACCAGTATTCGGAATGATAGCCCTGTCCGTCCGCGTCCACGCCCTCGAAGTCAACCTTGACCTTCCAACCGCTGAACGGTTGCGGACTCCCGTCAAGAGGGCTGCCGAAGTCCATCAGACGCCTCAGGCTTGACATGGCCGACATCTGCCGCTCCATCAGGGCGGCCGTTTCCTTGTCGTCCGGGTCAAAGTCCTCCAGCCCGTCCGTCGCTTCCATCACCTTCCTGTTGATTTCCACCATGGCCATGGAAAGAGCCATCTTCTCCTCCTGCGTGATGTAGGTATGCCCGAACACGGAATCCGGCCTGCTGACAGCCAATATCCGTATGGATTCGGGATTGTCCACCGACGCCCTCAATGCCTTTTCGGCCATGTCCGTAGCGCGGTCGTCCAGATTGTCCGAACAGCATACAAAATAGAATACACCGCTCCAGAACAGCACGATGGAGACGAGTATTATCCAAATCTTCATCCCCGGTCTCATATCTTCACGATTTGAAGTTTGTCCGGCGACACGCCGAGCCGCTTGCGGTAGATGCTGCCATCCTCACGGTACATCTCCAGTTCCGAAGAGGTGATGCCCTTCTCGCAGATTTCCACGGCTTCCTCCATGGTGAGCTGGTGCCCGCCGATGTTGCGCCAGATGGCAAAGGAGCAGGGTGCATTTTGGTTGGAGTAGTTGGAGCAGTTGAACGCCCGGCTTCCCACACGGATTTCCCCTCCGCAGTGCGGACACCTGCCGATGACCGGCTGCATCAGGATGTTGCCGTCGTCGGCCAGTTCCAGCACGGTCGGGAACGTCTTGCCCTCCTTGCTGGAGAAGCCGTCCAACAGGATGCGACGTTTCTCCAACAATACCGCCACCTCCGCGTTCGCCATCTTGCGGTTGCCGATAATAGCATTGATGTTCAGTACGCAAGAGGGACTGACGCCGATGTTATGCTCACAGCGGTACCCCTTGCAGGTCTTGACCACGTTGCCGCCGCACAGGGGGCAGCGGCCGATGATTTTCTTTTCTGTTTCCATTATTGTATGAATTGATTGTTTTTACCGATTGATTCACTTTTGTGATATTCTAATTGAATCCACGCTTCCAGTCGGCCACGATGCCGCCGATGATGTTCTTGCCGGACATCACATTGGCCCATCCTTCCGGATCGAGCGAGAACCAGAGGTTGTTCCACGAGAGCGTGCGCACCTGCCATGCCAGGATGAACAGGTCGGTGTTGATGGTTTCGAGCCTGGTCACCACCTCGTTAGCGATATAGTAGCGTTCCGAAGAGTCCAGCAGGTTGACCTTGTGCTTCTCGTTCTTCCCGTCAGCCCCTGTCACATCGTAGCTGCCCGAAGTCACGAGCTGTTTCATGAAAGGATAGAGTGCCGCCATCTGCGTGGCCGCGTCTGTCAGTTCGTCCGACACGATGGCCGCTATCGCCGTGCCCTTGAGGTTGCTCCCCACCGATTTGAGCAGCAGGCTGCAGTTCTGCGGTATCTCGGTCGTCACCAGTTCCCCTGCACGTTTGATCTGGTAAAGGTTCTGCACCGCACCCTGCGCATTGGAGAGGTATTCCAGCATCTTGTCCTCCACGCTGTGTACCCGGTCGAGCGCGACCGTCACGGCGGCTTCGGCGGCGATAATCTTCTCCTGCGTCTTCCTGCGCTTGTCGTGCAGGCTCTTCAGTTCCAGCGTCTGTGCCGTCACCGCTCCGGTCAGCGCAGGGTCTATCTGTTGGGAGAACGCCGGGACGGCATTGCCCCCGGCCAGCCACAGGGCAAATGCCCCAGTAGCTATTTTCAGTCTGATCGTTTTCATATACGTTCCATGTTACGTTACATTTTAAGGCTTCCCTTTCTCCGTTCCGCCAGGTTCCGGTCGCGTTCCTCCTTGCATGGAGCGAGAACCGGAGCCACCGGTCTGTTCAAGAGACAGTCGTTCCAGTCCTTGAACGCCTTGGGCGGCAGCCATTGCCCGGTACGGTATCGGAGAGGCAGGTGCGCGACAAGCTGTGAGGCCAACGGCTTTGTCGGATTGACGGTAAAGTTCTTGCCTCCGGCTTCCACCTGCAGGCCGTCCTCCGCCTTGCTGATTTTCATCGGGATGCCTTCCAGCAGGCCGATCATGCGAAGCCCGTAGATGCGCCCGGCGATGTCGTTGTCAAAACAGTCGAAAGCCTTGGCGTTCGGAAAACGCCCCATCACGCCGGTAATCTGGTTGTCGGAGAATGTCCCTCCGAGGGAGACCAACGCCACATCCGGGTGCAACTGGTTTCTGTTCATCTGGTGGAAAGCCATCGCGTCGAAGGCGGACTCACAGAAGAACACGCTCCTGACCGCTTCGGGATTGCCGCCGGAGAAGTCGGCCACCCATGCCGCCGAAGAGGAATCCGTGCCTGCGGCCTTTGATTTGTAGCCGCCGTAGCCGCGTATCTCGTAGCCCTTCACCTGACCGTCCGCACCGGTATAAGGGAAGCCGATGTTGTAGCCGTCGAAATTCCCGTTCCGTTTGTCCCGAATAAGGGAAATGAACAGTGCGAACCGTCTGACCGTCTCATCGGACAAGCCACGCTTTGAAAATAATGACGGTATCTTGTCCGGATTCACAGGTCTTGTCTCATACCGTGATGCGTCAAAGACAGATGCAGCCTTGACTGATTTCAAGTATTCCCTGTTCTCATGGTATTCCGGTTCGGGCATGTTGGCGAAGCGTGCCATGACCTTGGCCACCTTCTGCCACTCGTCCTTGCCTGTGACGAGGAAGGCATCCAGATTCTCGCGGATAAGCGTAAGCACGTCCCCTTTGGAGCCGTTCCGGCGGAAGAATGTCTGGGAAGCCCTGTCGTTGGGATGGCTGACAATGAGAGTGTCACGTTTATCTCTTCCGTCACCCAACACCAGTTCGATGTATCGTCCCACACCGGCCTTGCGGTCAAGGCGGTAGCCGAGGGCGTAAGCCACATCGGTCACGCCGACACGCGCTTTGAGTTCCTTGAAGTTTACCTTATAGTCCGGCATACCGTATTGCTTTGGATTAAATACTCATCTTGGCGCTTACGGCCTGCGTCCTGCCTATCATGGCAATCTCCGGCCCGAAGGTCTTGCGTGCCGTCATGTTCAGGAAAGCCGCCTTGTCCTTGTAGTCCGTAAGCTGGAAGTAAGTCCGAGCCGTGCCTTTCGACACCTTCTTCAGACCCAGCTCCACGCCGTCATACGAGGCACGGATGGCGTAGTCGCCGCCGCGTGTCTTGACGATGGCCGCGTTCCTGAATGGCACTTCCTCACTTGGGTCAAGCGGGGCGAGCGGGTCGTTCTTGGCCAGATAGGGCTGTTCGTTCAAGGCCAGCCGCTGCCTGTCCACATGGTCGAGTATCATGTCCGAAGCCCTATTCACGTCCGCCATGACCGAGACGATGAATTTCGGTTCCTGTTTCAACACGCCGATCCACGAGTCCAGATAGGCGGCCGAGTTGTCCGTGACCTTCGGGTCAAAGCCCATCGAATGGCTTATCATCGCCGCCGTCAGTTCGGCGACAAGCTCCTCCTTGGCGTACTTGGGGTCTCCGAACCTGCCCATGCCGTCACGGTTGAGCCGCTGCGGTGTCATGGTGGAGTGGGCCATCTCATGCAGCATGGTGGAATAGAATTCCATGCCGCCACGGTAGATTTCGTCGGGAGTGCTTCCGATGTTGAACTGCGCCTTCATGGGCAGCACCACGATGTCCTGCCCCGGCGAGTAATACGCCCCGTCCACGCGCTTGTCGGCCTGTATCGGGCAGACCCAGCCCTGCGTCTGAATCATTCTGTCGAGTGCAGCGTGGGCGTACATGCCTTCCGTGTCGCGGAGTTCGGGCAGTCTGAACCTGTCCATGAGCTTCCGCATCCGTTCTGGCTGCACCTCGGCCAGGTTGGTCTGCGCCACGTTGTACACGGGAAACGCCTTGACAAACGGGATGACCTCCATGCCTTCCTTCTCCTCTTTGCTCATGGCGCGGTATTCCTCCGAGCTGACCTTCCTGCCGTCCTTGTCCTTCACGAGCATGTCCCAATAGATGACGGGGAAGGCCTTCTCGCCTTTGAGCACGTGGGCTTTCAGGTTGTGCGCCTGCTTGAAGGTGAGGAACACGGGCAGGTCGTAGCCGTTGGCCGCCGTGTGGAGCTGCAGGAAGAAGGAGTTGGAGCCGGAATAGTTGCGTCCGCCCACGTTCTGGGGCAGACCCGCATATCCCGACGCTCCGCCTATCCAGCCCTTCTTCCAGTCGGACGCCTTCATCTGCTCCATGCGCCCGATCATCATCTCGGCGAAGCGGTCTATGGCCGCCTGGCCGGAGTTGGCAGATGCCGGGTTAGTTCCAGATGCCATAGTCCCCGTCGTCGATTAGCTGGCGTTCCATCTGCATGATGTCCGTCTGTTCCACATAAAACTCGGCGGACTCGTCCGAAGGGTCCGTGCCGTGCGCACGGCACCACTCCAGATAGTCCTGTTCGCTTTCGCCCTCCAGCACGAAGCGGAGATAGCCTATCTTGCCTTCCTGGAGGAGTTCAACCAGCTCCTCGTGTTTTATTGCTTCTGACATAATTATGTTATTTTATTATGAGTGAGTGATTTACATTTTCATTGAGTTTGATTTCTCCAGCCTGTTGGTCTGGGCCGAGAGCAGCCCGTTGATTTCCGGGGTGAGGTACTTGGCCGCAATCTGCTCGCGTGTGGCGGTACGGGTCTTGAAAAGCGAATAGCCGTCGTCAAAGGAGATTTCGTGCCGGGCGGTCTTGCCCTTGTCGCCCATGTCCACATACACCTTCCACTTGTTGTCGGTGTGGTCTTTCGCCACACGGACGCCCTTGGGGTCAACGCCTTCGGGAAGCCGGTACTTCTCGTAGGCGGACTTCAGGTGCAGCCGCTCGCCGAAGTTCTTCTCGATGAGCTGGTTCGGGGTCATCACCCGGTCGAAGTAGGCGTTCAAGTCCTGGCGCGAGGCCACGGCGGACATCCTTGCGCCGTCCACCTGGGCATAGAACTTGTACCGTCCGAAGTCGGGACGCTGCTCGTCCTTCTCCTTGTAGACATTGAACTTCTCGATGGCTACCGCACCTTCCGCGCCCTCCATCTGCCGGGGGAACCTGTAGGTGTCCTCCGGCACTTTCGGCATCAGCTTCGTCGGGTAGTAGCGTTCCATCAGTTGCGGCACGGTCAGCTCCTTCTTCTGGTAGGCGGCGAGGTCGGCGGCATCCATCTTCTGCGGCTTGAGCTGCTGCCCGTCAATTTTTGCGGTGAAATACCAGTCCTCCGGGTTGTCCTTGCCCTGGTAGGCATGGCCGTGGGTCACCTTGCCGCCGTCGGCCGTCACCATCTGCGGCTCGCGCGGCTTGCGTTCCTTCTTCGCCTCGGCCTGCTGTTCCACATTGGCGTCCGCCTTCGCTTCAGCTTTCGGTTTCGTACCGGTCTTTTGTTCCGTATTTTTCTGACGGGCAGGTTTCTCCTTCACTTCATTGGAGTCAGTTTGGACAGGCTTGTCCTGCACGGCCTGGTCTTTCTTTTTCTTTGCCATATCAGTATTGTTGGGTATGATTTCTTCTTTTATCTTTAACTTTTCTCCGGCTTCTTGTATGGGCCGCTCATCCTTTTTCAGCTTGGGAGTTTCGAGTTGGTCACAGATGGCCACCCTCTGCCCGGAGCGTATCAGTTTAGGAAGATATACATCCAAGGCGTGATAGGGAAACAAGGTGTATTTGACAGGGTCTTTCTCACCGGAAAAGACCCTGCTGGTCAGCGTGATGGCCAGTACGGCGGCGGCCTTGACCGCATCCTCCCTGTACATCTCGTAGAAATCCCCCTTCCGGAAGAGGAGCATCGCGTCGGGATGCTTCTGTTTCAGCGTGTCGAACTGCCGCAACATGTCTGCGGCGTTTTCCTGTTCTTGCTTCTTTGCCATAAGCGGACGGATTTAGCGTTTGAGACTTTGGCTGACATTCTCTTTGGGAGAGTGCAGCTTCATGGCACGTTCCTGCGACTGCCTGTCCACGACCTTCCGGTATTCCCAACGGTTGCTGTCGGTCTGTACCAGTCCGAGGTATTCAGGGTGCAGCTCGTCGTAGCGCAGCTTCTGCTGGCGTTCCCATTCCTTCAGGTCGCCCTTGATGACCCTGAAGCCCTGCGGCTCCCTCAGGTCAACGCCGACCGACACCTTCTCGCCGCCGACATTGAGTTCCACGGGCTTGCCGTCGCGCACCTGCTGCTTCTGCTGCGTGCCCAGCTCGATGTCGTTCACCTTCTCCATGTCCTTCAGCTTCTGTTCCAGCCGAATTTCGGTCACACGGCGGTGGAGGACAGATTTAGTCTCAGGGTCAAGCTGGAGGTACTGCCGGGTCTTTTCGCCGTCCACATCCACGGCCTTCTGTATGACTTCGCCTTTTTTGAGGCGTTCCGCTTCCTGTTCAGTCAGGCCAAGAGCCTTGTTGCGTTCCGTTTCAAGAATTGCCCTGACGGGATAGGCCATCAGGGCCGGGTTGCCCAGCCGGTCTGACACCAGCTGGAGTTTGAGCGGCAGCGTGACATCGTTGCCGTTCTGCGCACGGATGGAAACCTGCATGAGGGGTGTGACCTCGCCGGAGAGCAGCTTTTCCTTCACCTCCTGCGGAAGAAGGTCTGCCTTCTCCTTGTCAATGCCCAGCATCGCCAGCTTCCCGTAGGGCAGCGTTTCGGATAAATTTCTGTTGTCCATTTCGTTATACTTGTTTTTACGGGTTAATTTTGCGGACGAAACCGCTTGAACACCCTGCAAAAGTATTTTCACCCAAACAAGAAAAAGAAATGCACAACACTATTCTGCTGTATCTGATGCTGTCGCTCCTGCCACTTACGGCTTCCGCACAGTTCTATACCATTACCAAGAAGTCGGAGTTAATACCCGGTTCTGGAAGCAAAGCGATGAAAAATACTGAAAAAGAGAATGATACAATCAGTAACAATGTACAAAGTGTCAGAAACGACACCTTGCACATAAATACCCCGATAAAGAAAAAGAATAAGGGAAAAGGCCAAAAAGGTAACAAAAGGACATCCCTAAAATCAGAGCTTCCCGAACTGACCATTCCCAATCTTTATGCGGAAATTATACAAAACAGAATACAATATCCGAAAATCGTATTGGCACAGGCCATCCTTGAAACCGGATGGTTCACCTCCCCGGTATGCAGGAACAAGCACAATCTGTTCGGCCTGACCAACCCACGGACAGGGAAATACTTTGAGTTTGACCATTGGACGGAAAGTGTCCGGGCATATTATACCAAGGTTCAGTACAGATATAAGGGAGGAAATTATCTGTTATGGCTCAGAGATATAGGATATGCAGAAAACCCCAATTACATTCGGGAAGTAATCGGAGTTTTAAGAATGATTTAAGATACAATATCTAATAATAATACTTCGTTAAATTAACATCTAATCCGTTGACAACAAACAAGTTAATTAATAAAGTTTAGCAGAATAAAATAGGTCAAGTGGCTGATTTTCATTACCTTTAATGGTATC